>NZ_BCQQ01000004.1 GCF_001552155.1 Actinomadura formosensis NBRC 14204
GGCTGGCCGCAGAGGCGGGCGATGCGAGGGCGGCCGCCGCCCCGCCGATCGCGATGGCGGCGGTCGTCGTGGTGAGGATCTTGCTGAGCGTGCTCATGCCTTGTCTCCCTTTGGTTGCGAAGCTTGTCTGCGAAGCCTGGGGTTCGGATGGGTCAGCGGCGCTGGTACTCCTCCCAGGTGCGGATGGTCACCTTCGGGCCGTCGTCCCGGCCGCGTCCGGCGAGCCCGTTCAGGCCGAGGTAGTAGTCGCCGACCTGGTGCTGGGCCTGGCTGGAGAGGTCGGTGTCGCTGATGGCGGCGGCGTGGATGTGCCACGGCCAGTTGCCTTGGGCGGGGCTGCGCACCCATGCCGCGAAGCCGACCTGGCGCAGCGCGCGGGCGGTCGCGGTGCGGGTGGCGGAGTTCATCCCCTTGACCGAGATGTCGACGACGCCGCCGCCGTCGTGGGTGCCCGCGGACGTGGGGTCGCCGCCGGGGTTGTACGAGCCCTGCTCCAGCACGAGGTTGCGGCCGAGCAGCCGCTTCGCCTCGGCCAGCATGCTCCGCGTGCGGGTGTTGATGACGAACCCGCCGGTGGACACCCGGGTCCCCGGGCCGATGGTGCGGGTGACCGTGAAGCGCCCGGCGCCGAGTTTGGCGAGCGACGCCTTGCCCGGCAGGCCGTTGGCGGCGACACCGGTGTAGCCGAGCGACTTCTGGTACTTCGTGTAGGCGGCGACCGTTGTGGTGCCGAAGTACCCGTCCACCCACTTCGCGTCGAGCAGGTGCCGGTCGCGCAGCGCCCGCTCAATGAGGAGCACGCTGGCTTTTGCGCCCGGGGTCAGCGTGCTGTCAGACCGCCGCGGGTCGATCTGGGCCGCCTTCACTGCGGCTTCCATATTCACGCTCGGAAGAGCCTTGGTGCCGGCCGCCTGTGCCGCCGACATTCCGGATGCTCCGGTCAGGGAAGTGAGCAGGGTGGTCACCGCGAGGGCAGCGGCATATGAGGAAAGTTTCATCCTTGTCTCCTGATTGCGGGCGATTGGGAACGAAGCCCGCGGCGGAGTCCACAGTCACGGATTGCCCGCGCGTCCACAAGGAGATCGATGTTGTCAGCCTGTTCGCCAGGCACTTCCTGACAGGCGGACACGCGGTCTGACAGGTGCGAGCGGGACGCGCGGCCCGCAACCGCGCAGGATGGCGCTTTGAAGCCCGCGGTTCGGTGAAGTCTTTCAAGCCGACGTGATCTCGACTGCGAGGAAGAGAATTATCCCGATGGCCCTCCCGATAAGTGAAGTGCCCATGGACGTCCCACGCCTGGAAGGCAGATCTTCGTGACGCTTCTGGCCGGCGAAAGGCGGTGAACAGTTCACTGCCTTTCGCCGGAGGCGTGGCGCAGTCCGCCTCTTCTCCGGGCCGGGCCAGGCCGGGCACTGATCGCATAGTGCGGCTGGGGACCGGGAGCAACCAGGGTCCGAAGTAGCATTGCGGAGTGGTGGGAGAAGGGAAGGGTGATCCCATGGCGGGCCGGGCGGCTCCGGGAGCGCAGCCCAGCGCCATCGGGCAGGCGCTGCTGGCGATCGGTGATCAGTGGACCCTGCTGATCCTGCAGCGGGCCTTTCTCCTGCGCGTCCGCCGTTTCGCCGACTGGCGGGACGAGCTGGGGGTGTCCGAATCCGTGCTGGCCAACCGGCTCAAGGAACTCGTCGCGGGCGGACTGCTCTCGCCGTCTCCCTACCGGGAGGAAGGCCGCACCCGCACCGAGTACCTGCTCACCGAGCAGGCCAGGGAGCTGTGGCCGCTGCTGGTGGCGGTCTGGTCCTGGGAGCGCGCCTGGGTGCCGCGCCGGGCCGGGCTGCCCGAACTGATCCATGAGACCTGCGGCGAGCGCACCGATGTCGAGATCGGCTGCACGTCCTGCGGACTGGCCCCCGTCACCGCGCGCGACACCGTCACCGAACGCGGTGCCGCGACGTTCGCGCAAGTCGCGGTGCCGCGTTTGCATCGCAAGACCGTGCGCGTCAAAGGGGAAGACGATCCCCTGTCGTACTTCCCTGAGACCTTCGAGCTGCTGGGGGACCGGTGGGGCACGGTCCTGCTCGCCGCGGCGCTGCTGGGAGTGCAGCGGTTCGTTGATCTCCAGTCCGGCCTGGGTGTGGCGCCTTCGGTCCTGTCCAGCCGGCTGCGCCGTTTCACCGAGCTGGGCGTGCTCACCGCCGGCGGGGGACAGGGCCGCCGGTCGAGCTATCGGCTCACCGACAAGGGCATCGCCTTCTTCGACGTCTTCGCCTTCCTCGTCGACTGGGCGCAACGCTGGTACACCGGCCCGCCCGGCACCGACCTGCGGATCGTGCACCGGGCATGCGGTGAGCCCTTCCGGCCTTACCTGCGCTGCCGCTCGTGCGGGAAGGCACTGGAACGCACGTCCGTGACCTTCGCCGTCGCCGGTGCGGGCGGGCTGATCCAGCGGCTGCCCCGGCGTGACGTCGAAGGGGCCGCCGCGACCGGCTGACAGCGACATCGGGCCGGTGCCCGGTCTCTCCGCGCCCTTCCCTGCTGACTTTGCTTATAGTAGTAAGTCATCGCATCGGGAGGTTCGGAGAGACTCATGACCATCGGCCTGCTCGCCCGCCGCGCCGCGGCCCGCTTCGGCGACCGACCCGCGGTGATCGGCCCTGACGGGGGCCGGAGCTTCACCGAACTCGTCGACCGGGCCGACCGCCTGGCCCGCGCTCTGCTCGCCCTGGGCCTGCGCCCCGGAGAGCGGGTCATGGAACTGCTGCCCAACGGCTGCGCGCTCGTGGAGTCGGATCTGGCGCTGGCACTGGCCGGGCTGGTCCGCGTGCCGCTCAATCCGCGCCTCGGCCCCCGCGAATGGGAGCGCATGGCCGATGACTGCGGGGCCGGCGCACTGATCTACGACGGGCGGTACACCGAGGAGACCGAAGCGCTGCGCAGCGGACTGGGCGCCGCGCGGACCGTCGTCCTGGGAGAGGGGCCCGGGCAGCCGTGGACCCGGCTTCACGACACCGCGCCCGCCGGTCCGCTCAGGCTCGGGCACGTGGACGACCTGGCCGGCCTGGCCTACTCGTCCGGGACGACCGGCCATCCGAAGGGGGCCCGGCGCACCCACCGCAACCGCATCGCCTCGGCCCTGGCCATGACCCACGAAGTCCTCGGCGGCCCACCCGCCCGGGATTCGGTCTACCTGCACGCCGGGCCGGCCATCCATACCAGCGGGCTGTTCGTCCTGCCGTTCCTCATGGCGGGCGCGCTTCAGGCCATGCTCGACCACGCCGACGCCGAGCAGATACTCCACGCCATCGACGAGTACCAGGTCACCCACATCGCCCTCGTCCCCACCATGGTGGACCGGCTGGCGCACGCCGCGACCGCCCCGCCGTCCTCCCTGCGGATGCTCGCCTACGCGGGCTCCCCCATGCCCGTCGAGCACATCCGCCGGGCGAGTGAACGGCTGACGCCCCGCCTCGTCCAGTACTACGGCCTGGTCGAGGCGATGCCCCCGCTGACCGTCCTGGACGAGGACGACCACGCTCGCGGTCTGGCCGGGCGGCCGGAACTCCTGGCCTCCGCGGGCCGGATCTGCCCGGCCGTCGACCTGCGGGTGGCGGGCGAGGACGGCCGGCCCGTCCCCGAGGGCGAGACGGGGGAGGTGCTGGTCTCGGGAGATCCCGTCACCACGGGCTACTTCAACGCCGCGGATCGCGACGACCTCGGAAAGTCCTTCATCGACGGGTACCTGCGCACCGGCGACGTCGGGCGCCTGGGGCCCGGCGGAAGGCTCTGGCTGACCGACCGCCGGAACGACATGATCATCACTGGCGGATACAACGTCTATCCCCGCGAGGTCGAGGAGGCGATCACCTGCCTTCCCGGCATCGCGTCCGCCGCGGTCGTGGGCCTGCCCGACGAGCGCTGGGGCCAGCGGATCACCGCGGTCTACTCCTGCCTGCCAGACCATGAGATCGAGCCCTCACAGCTGCTGACCCACTGCCGTGACCGGCTCCCTTCGCACAAGCGCCCCAAGTCCGCGCACCGGGTCACCGATCTGCCGCTGAACGCGACCGGCAAGATCCATCGGCGGGAGATCGCGCGGCGTCTCATGAACGCTGAATGCTGGTAACGCCCCTCTCATCTGGGGGCGTGTGTCCGTCATGGCCAGAAGATGAGCTGGGTGCAGCGGAATATGGCGATCCTGCGGCCGGCCTCGTCGGTGACGTCGGCGTCCCAGATCTGCATGCGCCGCCCGCCGTGGGAGAGCGACGCGACGGCGCGGACCCTGCCCTCGCGGGCGGTTCCGACGTAGTTGCTGGTCACCTGGGTGGTGGTGAAGCCCTTCGCGCCTTCGGGGAGCGCCAGGCGGCAACCGATGCCGCAGGCGGTGTCGGCCAGGGCCACGACCGTCGCGGCGTGCAGGTAGCCGTTGGGCGCCAGAAGGTCGGGACGGACGTCGAGTTCGGCCACGACGCTGCGGCCGGCGAGTTCCACGACGCGGAACCCGAGCAGGCCGGGAAGCCTGCCCTCGGTCATCCGGGTGAGGTTCTCCGGAGTCGGGTCCGGCGGGGTGGGGCGCGGGGAGACGTCGTCCACCTCACGCCTCCAGGACGAGGGCGATGCCCAGGCCGACGCCGATACAGGCCGCGGCCACCCCGATGCCACCGCCTCTTCGGCGCAGCTCCCGGGCGCAGTCGACCACGATGCGCGCGGCCGAGGCGCCCAGGGGATGGCCGAGGGCGAGGGCGCCCCCGTGCGGGTTGACCTTCTCCTCGGGGAACCCCAGATCGTCCACGCAGGCCAGGACCATGGCCGCGAACGCCTCGTTGAGCTCCAGCACCGACACGTCGGACAGGTCCCGGCCGGCCTTGCGCAGGGCGGCGCGGACGGCGGGAACGGGCGCGACGGCGAAGCGGTGGGGTTCCAGGGCGACCACGGCGCTGGCGACGACGCGGGCCAGCGGGGGGAGTCCGAGTTCTTCGGACGCCCGGGGGGAGCCCATCAGGACGGCGATCGCGCCGTCGTTGATGGGGGAGGCGTTGCCGGCGGTCACGGTGCCGCCGGGGGTGAAGGCGGGGCGAAGCCGGGCGAGTGCGGCCGGGGTGCTGTCCGGGCGGATCGACTCGTCCCTGACCACTCCCTCCAGCGGGGCGACCACCTCGTCGTGCAGGCCCTTCTCCCAGGCGGCGTGCGCCCGTTCGTGGGAGCGGGCCGCCCACTCGTCCTGCCTGGCCCGGCCGATGCCCCGCTCGGCGGCGACGACGTCCACCGAGCCGCCGAGTGAGGCCGTCCACTCCGGGGGGAAGGCCGGGTTGGGCATCCGCCAGCCGACCGTGGTGGGGGTCAGGTCCAGCCGCCGGGGCAGCGCCTCGTCGATCGGCGGAAGCACGTAGGGGGCGCGGCTCATGCCCTCGACACCTCCGGCCACGATGAGGTCGGCGTCGCCGCAGGCCACCGCGCGCCCCGCCTGCACGATCGCCTCCGCGCCCGAGCCGCACAGCCGGTTCACCGTCACGCCGGGCACGGTCACCGGCAGCCCGGCCAGCAGCGCCGCCATGCGCGCCACGTTGCGGTTGTCCTCCCCGGCGCCGTTGGTGTCCCCGTACACGACATCGGCGATGCGTGCGGGGTCGAGCCCGGCATGGCGTTTCATCAGCTCCCGCAGCGGGTGGGCGGCCAGATCGTCCACCCTGACTCCGGACAGCCCGCCCCTGTTCCCACCGAACGGGGTGCGCTGGGCGTCCAGCACCAGCACCTCGGCCACGCCGACTCCCTTACTCCTTGACTTCGCTTGCAGTACTGAGGTCGGCTCGCCCGACCGGGGCCCCGGAGGCGCCCGTGCACGACTGTCGCGGTGCTGTCACCGGCCCCTCTCAGGGCGGTGGCGCCGGTCGCCGGCGACCGGCGGGCCGGAGGCGCCTATCGCGCCGCCGGCCGCGCCGGTGCCACTCGATCCTTCTCGGGGGGCTATGCCTGCGCGACGGGCTCGTCGAGCTCGCCGGCGTCGAGACGCCTGCTCAGTTCCCGCTTGAGGATCTTGCCGACGGGGTTGCGGGGGAGGGCCTCGACGAACACGAACCGCTCGGGGAGCTTGTACGAGGCGATGCGCAGTTCGCGCAGGTGCTGCAGCAGGGCCTCGGTGTCCGGGCGGGCGCCGGGCGCCGATGCGATGATCGCGCACGTCTTCTGCCCGAGCACGGGGTCGGGGTACCCGACCACCGCGGCTTCGGCGACGTCGGGATGGGCCGTGAGCAGCGCCTCGATCTCGGCGGGGGCGATGTTCATCCCGCCGCGGATGATGAGGTCCTTGCTGCGGTCCACGTAGAGCAGGTACTGGTCGCGGTCGCCGGCGATCTGGAACACGTCCCCGGTGCGCAGATAGCCCCGCTCGTCGAAGGGGTCGTGGCCCGCGGTGCCCGGCAGGTAGCCGGCGAACACCATGGGGCCCTTGATGCGCAGCTCGCCGGGCCGTCCCGGTTCGGTGACGTCCTTTCCGGTGACCAGGTCCACCAGGCGCAGCGAGATCCACTTCGAGGCTTCGCCGTGCCAGCTCTGCCCCGGCGCGCCGTAGCGGGGGAAGTAGCGGGCGCGGATCTCGGGGTCGGGGAAGTCGGCCGGGGCGCCCAGCAGGCACGCGCCTTCGTTGGAACCGAAGAAATTGACCACCGAGATGCCGTGCCTGTCCTGCCATCCGCGCACCATGGACGGCGACAGAGGCGCCGACCCGGAGGCGATGGAACGCAGCGAGGACAGGTCCGTGGACGCGAGCAGCTGTTCGTTCTGCAGGAGCATCGTCAGCACGGCCGGGGGCGCGAGCGTGTAGGTGACCCGTTCTTCGGCGATCTGCCGCAGATAGGTCGGCAGCGTGAAGGGGTGGTGCAGGACGTAGGTGGTGCCGCACCTGAGCCAGGGCAGCAGGGTGCCGGCGATCGCGGCCATGTTGACCAGGGGGAAGGGATTGAGGATGACGTCCTCGCCGGTCAGCTCGGGGCCCTCGACGGTCGGCCGGGAGATGGCGAGCCAGTCGTAGTGGCAGCGGGGGACGGCCTTGGGGGTGCTCTCGGTGCCCGATGTCCAGCACACCGTGACACAGTCGTTCGGATCCGCCTGGAACGTGGTCAGGTGGTCGGCGACGAGGGACCGGTCACTCGCGTCGGCGGGGGCGGCGTCCAGCGGGACGACCCCGTCCGGGAGGTCCTCTCCGAAGGCCAGCAGGAGCCGCAGCGACTCCGTGGTGCGCAGCGACTCCAGAGCGCTCTGCGCGGTGGCGCGCTCTCCGATGCGGCCGGCGGTGATGAAGGCGGTGAAGCCCGCCAGCGGGGCGAGCAGGCCGAGCTCGTACTCCCGGTACTGGACCGGCAGCGGTGAGATCACGGCGCCGATCCTGATCGTCGCGAGATAGGTGGCCACCAGTTCGGTGCAGTTGGGCAGCTGCGCGCCGACCAGGTCGCCGGGCTTGACGCCGTGCCGCAGCAGTTGCGCCGCGATCCGGTCCACCGCGGCGTCGAGGTCCGTCCACGTCCAGCGGTTCGGTCCGACGCCCATGAGGTCCCGCTTGTCGGGCGGGTCGATCACGGCGATGGCGTCCGGCTGCCGCTGGACCTGGCGGCGCAGCAGGTCGCCGATCGTCTCGTCGGTCCACCACCCGCGGGTGGTGTAGTCGGTGACGCGCTCGCTCGGATGCAACGCCGCCGGCCGGCTGCCGCCTGCCTCCATGTTTCCTCCTCCAGTGCTGCTCCCCGAGGGAGCGTGCCCCTGGGGAAACTATGATAAGAAAAGTCAGAGGTCAATCGGTGACCTGGGCAAAAGGGGGACACGCCGCTCCGGCGGGACCCGGCCGGCGACGGACGCCGCCGTCCCGCGCCAAGCCGTCCCACCGGTCACCGCCGCGCCGCCGGGCTGCTACGGCCTACCGGCCTTGGCGCCGTTCAGAGGCCACGAGCGGCTGATCCGGGGTCACCGGAAACCAGACCCTCGACGACCCCCAAGGAGAACGCAGATGAGCACCGATCCCATGGACGAGCACCGTTCGACGCTGACCGCGGCGCTGCGCGCGTGCCGTACCCGTGAGAGCTGGACCGCCTACCCCGAGGACACGGCCTCGCACCCCAACGGCGAAAGCGGCAAGGCCGCGGGAAAGGCGTGGCTCGCCGATCGCCTCGGCTCCCGCTTCCCCCTGGAGCACCCGGGGAACTGGCGGGTCCAGCAGGACGAGGTGTCGCCCTACACGGGGCTTCCGCTCGGCATCTCCTACCCGGCCGCGGAGCCGGAGGCCCTGTTCGCCGCCGCACACCGTGCCTGGCCCGCCTGGCGGCAGGCCGACCCGCAGACCCGTGTCGACGTGTGCCTGGAGATCTGCGAGCAGCTCTACCTGCGCAACTTCGAACTGGCGTACGCGGCGATGCACACCGCCGGGCAGAGCTTCGGAATGAGCTGGGCGGGCAGCGGCACCAACGCGATCGACCGGGGCATCGAGGCCATCGCCCTGGCCCACGCCGCCATGGAGCGAGTGCCGCGCTCGGCGGTGTGGTCCCGGGCGTTCGGCACGCATCAGGTGACCCTGGACAAGCGCTACCGGCTCGTTCCCCGGGGCATCGCCGTTGTGATCGCCTGTGCGAGCTTCCCCGCGTGGAACGTCTATCCCGCGCTCTTCGCCAGCCTCGCCACCGGCAACCCGGTGATCCTCAAGCCGCACCCCACCTCGGTGCTGCAGATGGCCGAGGCGGTGCGGATCTGCCGGACGACCCTGGCCGAGGCCGGCTTCTCCCCCGACCTGGTCGGCCTGTCCCTGGACACCGTCGCCGAGCCGGTCGCCAAGCGGCTGATCTCCCACCCCGGCACCCGCATCGTCGACTTCACCGGCTCGGCGGCCTTCGGCTCCTGGGTGGAGGCCAACGCCCACCCGGCCATCGCCTACACCGAGACCTCGGGCGCCAACTCCGTCCTCATCGAATCGCTGTCGGACCCGGACGCCCAGCTCCGCGCCATAGCCGGATCCCTGTGCCTCTTCTCCGCCCAGATGTGCACGAGCCCCCAGAACATCTATGTTCCCCGCGGCGGGATCAGGACGGCGGACGGCGAGATGACGCCCGACGAGTTCGCCGACGCCCTCGCCGCCGCCGTTCAGGCCGTCTCGACGGTGCCGCGCCGGGCCGCCGCGGTCATGGCGACGGTCCAGTCGCCCCACACGCTGGACCTGCTGAACCGCGTCCGGGACCAGGCGGCGGAGAAGGGCCGGGTCGTCCTGGAGCCGGCGCCCTATGAGCACCCGGAGTACCCCGGCGCCCGCACCAGCGGGCCGCTGCTGGCCCGGCTCGACATCGCCGACCATGACCTCTACGGCCGGGAGCGGTTCGGCCCGGTCGCCTTCGTCATCACCGCCGACGACGCCGACCGGGCACTGGAGCAGGCCACGCGCGACGCCCGCGAGCAGGGGGCCATCACCGCGTTCGCCTACTCCACCGACGAGGGGTACCTCGATCGCGCCGAAGCCGCCTACGCGCTGGCGGGAGCCGCGCTCACCAGCAATCTGAGCGGGCCGATGCCGCTCAACTTCTCCGCCGCCTACAGCGACTACCACGTCACGGGCCTGAACCCGGCGGGCAACGCCTCGCTCACCGACGACTCCTTCGTCACGGGCCGGTTCCGCATCACCCAGTCCCGCCGTCCGGTGGCGACCGGCTGACGCCGGCGGGAGGAACGAGCCGGCGGCTCCCGGCCCTCCTCAGGTGAGCTGACTTCGTTTATAGTAGTTCTTCCATTCTTTGAGCGACTCAGGGTGGTCCCATGTCCAGTGCCGAAAAGCCGATCGCCGTGGCCCGCGTCGTCGACGACGAGCCGAACCCTTATCTCCTCGGGGTGTTCGCCCCCGTGAAGGAGGAACTGACCCTCGACGACCTTGAGGTGGTCGGGCAGATTCCGCGCGACCTCAACGGCGTCTACCTGCGCAACGGCCCCAACCGCCAGTTCGAGGCTCCGGGCCGCTACCACATGTTCGACGGCGACGGCATGATCCACGCGGTCCACTTCGAGAACGGCCGCGCCCGCTACCGCAACCGGTACATCCGCACGCGGGCGTTCCAGGAGGAGTCCGAGGCAGGCCGGGCCCTGTGGACCGGGCTCATGGAGAACCCGAAGGACAACCCGTGGGGCAACACCCACGGCCTGGGCATCAAGGACTCGGCCAACACCGACGTGATCCTGCACCGGGGCAGGGTGCTGGCCACCTGGTACCTGTGCGGGCAGCCCTACGGCGTCGACCCGCTGTCCCTGGAGACCCTGGGCGCCCAGGACTTCCTGGACACCTTCACCGGCGACATGATGGCCCACAACAAGGTCGATGAGGCCACCGGCGAACTCCTGTGGTTCGACTACGGGCCCGACAAGGCCGCGCTGCGCTACGGCATCATCGGGGCCGAGGGCAAGCAGACCCACGTGACCGAGGTGGCGCTCCCCGGCCCCCGCCTGCCGCACGACATGGCCATCACCGCCAACTACACGGTCCTGATGGATCTGCCCCTGGTCCAGGACCAGCAGGCGCGCGCCGCGGGGAAGTACCGGATCTTCTACGACAAGTCGCTCGTCTCCCGGTTCGCCGTGCTCCCCCGGCACGGCGACGGAGCCTCCGACGTCCGCTGGTTCGAGGCCAAGCCCTGCTACATCTACCACGTCATCAACGCGTGGGAGGAGGGCGACGAGATCGTCATGGACGTCTGCCGGGTCAAGAACCCCCAGCACCAGACGACGTTCGCCACCCCGCTGTCCAACATGCTCGCCTACATGCGCCTGGACGCCCAGCTCTACCGATACCGGTTCGACCTCGCCACCGGACGGACCCAGGAGAGGGCACTGGACGACGGCAACATCGAGTTCCCCAGCATCGACTCCAGGATCATGGGCAGGTCCCACCGCTACTCCTACAACATGCGCCTGGCGAACGAGCCCACCCTGCTGTTCGACGGTCTGGTGCGCTTCGATTCCCAGACGGGCACCAAGCAGGAGTACTTCTTCGGACCCGGCCGCTGGGGCGCCGAGGCGCCCTTCGCCCCCCGGGACGGCTCGACCGGCGAGACCGACGGCTACGTGGTCACCTTCGTCAACGACGAGTCCACCGGCCGCGCCGAAGTCGACATCTTCGACGCCGAGGACATCACCGCCGGGCCCGTCGCCCGCGTGCTGCTGCCCCAGCGGGTCCCCTCGGGCTTCCACGCCTGCTGGGTCAGGGCCGACCAACTGCGCCAGGAGCAGGACGCTCGATGAGCGACGCCTACCTCTTCGACGTGATCCGCACCGGGCGCGGCAAGGCCAGGCCCGGCGGCGGACTCGCCCACCGGACGCCCCTGAGCCTGGTCACCGACCTGCTCGGTCATCTCAGCCGGCGCCACCGCCTGACGGCGGCGTCCGTGGAGGACGTCCTCCTCGGCGTCTCCACCCAGACCGGGGCCCAGGGAGGCAACCTCGCCCGGACGGCGGCGATCCTCGCGGGATGGGACACCGTACCGGGAATGACCCTCAACCGGTTCTGCGCCTCGGGAGTAGACGCCATCACCACCGCCGCGGCGCACGCCCGGTCCGGCGCGTCCGGGCTCCTCGTGGCGGGAGGCGTCGAGTCGATCTCCCACACCCCCGTGTACTCCGATCGGGCGCCGCTGTTCACCGACCCCGAGACCGTGGAGAAGGCCGGTTCCGTCGCCATGGGCGTCGCCGCCGACCTGATCGCGACGATCGAGGGGTTCGGCCGCGCCGAACTCGACGCCTACGGGCTGCGGAGCCAGCAGCGGGCCGCCGCCGCCTGGCGGGAGGGGCGCTTCGCCCGGGACCTCGTGCCCGTCGCGGGGCCCGACGGCCGGGACTTCGCCGTCGATGAGGCGATCAGGCCCGAGACCACCTTGGAATCCCTCACCCGGCTGCCACCCGCCTTCGCCGAGCCGGGCGCCTCCGGCCAGGACGACCTCGTGCGGCGCCGCCATCCGCAGATCGCGGAGATCGCCCACCTGCACACGGCGGGCACCTCGCCCGCGCTCACGGACGCGGCGGCGCTCGCGCTGATCGGGACGGCGGAGGCGGGAGCCGGGCGGGGGCTGGCGCCGCGTGCCCGCATCCTGTCGGCCGCCGGCGTGGCCGTGGATCCCGTGGTCATGCTGACCGCCGCGCAGAAGGCGACCGAGACCGCGCTGCGGCGGGCCGGGCTCGGCCCGGACGACATCGCGGTCTTCGAGGTCGCCGAGGCGTTCGCGGCGACCTGCCTGAAGTTCCAGCGTGATCTGAAGATCGACGATGACCGGTTCAACCCCAACGGAGGGACCATCGCCATGGGGCACGCCTTCGCCGCCACCGGCCCGATCCTGGCCGCCAACTGCCTCGGCGAACTGGAACGCCGGGGCGGGCGCTACGGAGTGATCGCCGTCAGCGGCGCCGCCGGACTGGGAAGCGCCGCCGTCCTGGAGCGGGTCTCGTGAGCGCCGCGGAAACGCCGTCGCTGGCCGTCTCGCTCGGTTTCTGGCAGGACCGCCCGCCGGCCGAGGCGCTGTCGACCGCACGGCACGCCGACGAACTGGGATACCGGCACCTGTGGATCGGGGAGATGGCGACCTATGACGCGTTCGCCCTGGCCACCCGGATCGCCGACCTGACCGCGGGCCTGCGGCTGACCATAGGCCCCCTGGCCGTCGCGGTTCGCGATCCCATGCTCATCGCGCGGGGCGTCGCCTCGGTGGCCGACCTGTCCGGCCGCGGAGTCGATGTGGCGGTGGGCACTTCCAGCCCCATGGTGGTCGGCCACTGGCACGGCCGTAGCCGTGAGCGATCCGCCACCATGCTGCGTGAATCGGTCCAGGCCCTGCGACCGCTGCTCAAGGGAGAAAAAACGGATTTCGCCGGGCAGACGGTCAGCACGAAGGGCTACCGTCTGCGGCTCGCCCCACCGCGGACATCGATCGCCGTCGCCGCGTTCGGCCGCTTCGCGGTCAAGACCGCGGCCCGGTACGCCGACTGCATGGTCCTCAACCTGATCACCCCCGCCTCGGCGGCCGTCCTGGTCGGCCAGATGCGCGCGGACGCGGCCGAGGCCGGCCGGCCGGCCCCGCCGGTGACGGCCTGGGCGGTGGCCGCGGTGGACGGGGAGGAGACCGCGGTGGAACAGCTCCGCCGGGGCGTGGTCGGCTATCTGGCCGCTCCCGGCTACGGGGAGATGTTCACCGAGGCGGGCTTCGGGGACCTCGTCGCCTTCGCCCGCGGCCGCCCGCACCCCAAGGAGTTGCTCGCCGCGATCCCGCGCGAGCTCATCGGCTCCGTCGGGCTCGTCGGGGACGCCGGCACGATCCGGACCCGGCTCGCGGAGTACGCCGCCGCCGGCGTCGATGAGATCGCGGTCGTGCCCGCGAGCGTGGACGCGGATCCGGGCGGCCGGCGCACCCTGGCCGCGCTCAGGGACATCGCCCCTTGAAAACCGGGCGTGTGCCGGTTCCGTGACGGGTAACGCCCGCCGGAAAAAGTATCCGAGAAAAATCCAGCCGATCTGTCGAATCCGCGTCTTCCCGTTCGAAGTGTGGTCAGAGGGCCGAGAGGGGCAACAGGAGCCGGGCCCAGGGCGTGCGAGGAGAAGACCGTGATCGAGCAGCGGACGAGGACCACGTCGGGGGCCGCGCACCGGGCCGCCTGCGACCGGGAGACCAGCGTCACCAGGTCGCTCCTGGGCTACGGCGTCATCGCCGGGCCGGTGTTCATCGCGGTGGTGCTCGCCCAGGCGCTGACCCGCGATGGCTTCGACCTCACCCGGCATGCGTGGAGCCTGCTGGCCAACGGCGACCTCGGCTGGATCCAGATCACCAACTTCATGGTGGCCGCGGCGACGACCCTCGCCTGCGCGGCGGGCCTGCGCCGTGCCCTGGCCCCGGGGCGGGGTGCGACCTGGGCCCCCCGTCTGGTCGGCGGTTACAGCGCGGGCCTGCTCGCCTCGGGGGTCTTCCGCGCGGACCCGGCGATGGGCTTCCCGGTGGGAACGCCGGAGGGGCCGGGGGCGGTCAGCTGGCATGGAATGCTCCACCTCGCCGGCAGCACCGTCGGCTTCCTCTGCCTGGTCGCCGCCTGCTTCGTCATCGGCCACCGGTTCGCCGCCGAAGGCCGCGGGGGCTGGGCCGTCTACTCCCGGCTCAGCGGTGTGCTGTTCCTGGTGTCATTTGCCGCGATCGCCGGTGGCGGCGGCGCCGCGTGGGCCACCGTGACCTTCATCGCCGGGATCCTGATCAGCTGGGGCTGGATGTCGGCCCTGTCGCTCCACCTGTACCGGCGCGCCACGCCCGGCCGCGGCTGAGACCCGTCCCTCGACACCCGTTCGTCCGACGACATCATCGAAGGAGAGCACCATGCGATACATGATCATCCTCCGGGTCACCGACCGGCCCGACACCCCGCCGCCCGCCGATCTGATGGAGGCCATCGCCAAGCTCGGGGAGGAGGCGACCAGGTCCGGCGCCCTGCTCGACACCGCCGGGCTGGCTCCCAGCTCGGAGGGCACGCGGATCACCCTCACCGGGGGTGCGATCAGCGCGATGGACGGCCCGTTCACCGAGGCCAAGGAGCTGATCAGCTACGCCTTGTTCGAGGTCCGCTCCAAGGAGGAGGCCGTGGAGTGGACGTCCCGCTTCCTGAAGGTCCACCGCGACCACTGGAAGGGCTGGGAGGGTGAGGCGGACATGCTGCGCGTGATGGGCCCCGAGGACTTCACCGCCCCCGCGTGACCGCTTCCACCGGCTCACCGAGTTGACGCCCCCGGCCGGGTTTCCGGCCGGGGGCGTACGCGGTGCCGGGCAGGGTGCGGCAGCGGGTTCCCGGGTGGTTTGATCGGGCCATGACAGGTGGCGATTCACACCGGACGGTCGAGGCGGTCTGGCGGATCGAGTCCGCACGGGTGATCGCGGGCCTGGCCAGGCTGGTCCACGATGTCGGCCTGGCTGAGGAACTGGCTCAGGACGCCCTGGTCATCGCACTGGAGCAGTGGCCGCGGACCGGTGTGCCGGACAACCCGGGCGCATGGCTCACGCTCACCGCCAAGCACAGGGCGATCGACCTGATCCGCCGCAACGCCCGGTACGCCGAGAAGCTCGCGGAGATCGGCCGGGACCTGGAGCTCCGCCAGGAGTCGGCCGAGGCCGATGTGGACGACGCCCTCGACGACCACATCGGCGACGACCTGCTGCGGCTGCTGTTCACCGCCTGCCATCCCGTGCTGCGGCCCGAGGGGCGGGTGGCGCTGACCCTCCGCCTACTGGGCGGCCTGACGACGCAGGAGATCGCACGGGCCTTCCTCGTCCCGGAGCCGACCGTCGGGCAGCGGATCTTCCGGGCCAAGCGCACCCTCGCCGACAAGCGGGTGCGGATCGAACTGCCCGCGCCGGACGAACTGTCCGCCCGGCTCGTGTCCGTCCTGGAAGTCAACTATCTGATCTTCAACGAGGGCTACTCGGCGACCGCCGGCGGTGACTGGATGCGCCCGGCGCTGTGCGAGGAGGCGCTGCGCCTGGGCCGCATCCTGGCCGGTCTCATGCCGGACGAGACCGAGGTGCACGGCCTGGTCGCTCTGATGGAGATCCAGGCGTCCCGGATTCGTGCCAGGACGGGCCCGGACGGGGAGCCCGTACTGCTCCTCGACCAGGACCGGAGCCTGTGGGACCGCCTGCTCGTCCAGCGGGGGCTGGCGGCCCTCGCCCGCGCCGAAGCACTCGGCACGCTCGGCCCGTACGGGCTGCAGGCCGCGATCGCCGCCTGCCACGCCCGCGCGGCGACGGCCGAGGACACCGACTGGGAGCGAATGGCCGCCCTGTACCGGGTGCTCGCCCACCTCGCCCCCTCCCCGGTGGTGGAGCTGAACCGCGCGGTCGCGGTGAGCATGGCGTACGGCCCGGCCCGGGGCCTGGAGATCGTGGACGCCCTGCGGGAGGAGCGTTCCCTCAGGACCTATCCGCAACTGCCCGCCGTACGTGGCGACCTGCTCGAGAGGCTGGGCCGCCTGGACGAGGCCCGCGAGGAGTTCCGGCGCGCCGCCGCACTCACCCGCAACGAACGCGAACAGTCCCTGTTCCTCACCCGCGCCGAGCAGTGACCCGCACCAGGTGAGCGGACGGGCGTCGCCTGCCTGACCAGGGATCGGAGTTGCCCGTCCAGGTCATCGGTGGATGCCGAAGGTGTGCGCGACGTGCGGTGTATCGACCAGGGTGTGGGGCGCCAGGGCGTGGTAGGCCCAGACGTGCACCCACGCGTTGCCCGTGCGTACGGTGAGCCAGGCCTTCACCATGCCGGGGCCGAAGTAGGTGAGCAGCAGGAAGGCGATCGAGACGGCCGCCTCCCGGGGGGAGCCGTACTCCGCCCAGGAGTCCCACACATGCAATGCCGCGTAGGTCAGCCCGCCGAAGATCACTGTCGTCGCGACGGAGCCGGTCAGCTTGACGAAGCGCGGGATCAGGATCGCGTAGATGAACACCATCGTCGGCAGGACCGTGCCCGCCATGTAAAGGATGAAGGTGAGCGGCACGCCCAGCAGCAACTGCCTGGCGCCGAGGTCGAAGATCTCCGGACGCAGCGCGGCGATCTGCACGATCCCCTCGACCAGCAGCACGACGACGATCAGGCGGAGGTCGCCGCGCCGGTCGGCGGAGACCAGGTTGAGCGCCCGGGCCGGGTAGCGGCGCCAGAAGTACGCCAGCGGCACGATCGCGAACACCACCAGGTTGTAGCCGGCCCAGGCGAGCGCTTCGGACCGCGCGACGTGGTCGTTCGTCTCGTTCACCGAGCCGGCCAGGTGCAGGCCGAACGGGTGCCAGCCGAACGTCCGCCCCACCACGAAGCCGAGGGCGAGCCCGCCGGCACCGTAGGCGATGAGCAGCAAGGTCTCACGGAGCGCCGTGGCGCGCTCGGGGGCGCGGGCCGCCAGGTCGGGCCTGGGCCGGCGCCGGGTGAGGAAGAAGGCCAGGGTCATGATGAGGAAGACCTCGGCGAGCCGGACATTGAAGTCCACCAGATAGGCGGACGTGGGGCGCTCCGCGGTGCCGGGCAGGTCGAGCGGGAGCCTCCGGTCCGCCAGGACCAGCAGCAGCGCGTTCGCCGATACCCATCCCAGCGCCGCCAGCCATACGGCGCGATTGCGGAACAACGAGCGGACCGATCCGCCGGCTGCCGGCGGATCGGTCCCGGGCGGGTGTTGCGAGGACGGTTCAAGGCGCATCGGGGGTCTCCGTCCGGCGTTTACTAGTACAACTGTGCTACTTCCGGGATAGTAGCACGACTGTGCTACAAATGGGGGATGCCTCGAGTGGTGGACAGTGAGCAACGGCGACGGGACGTGGCGGCGGCGGTATGGCGGGTGATCCTGCGCGACGGGCTGGACCGGGCCTCGGTCCGCAACGTGGCGAGCGAGGCCGGGCTGTCGATGGGGTCGCTACGGCACTACTTCGCCACGCAGTCCGAGCTGCTGGCGTTCACCCTGCACGCGATCATCGAACGGATCCAGCAACGGATAGCGACGCTTCCCCCGGGCCCCGACCAGCGTCGCCGCGCCGAACTGGTGCTGGCCGAACTGCTGCCGATGGACGAGGAGCGCGCCGTCGAGAACCGGGTATGGCTGGCCTTCACCGCGCGCGCGATGGTCGATCCGAAGTTGCGCGCCCTGCAGAGCGAGGGGTACGCCCTCCTGCGCGAGGGCTGCCGCGCCCTCGTACGCTCCCTGGACGTACCCGAACCCGCCGTGGAGTACGAGACCGACCGGCTGCACGCCCTTGTCGACGGCTTGGCCGTCCACGCCGCGACCCATCCCCACCTGACCACCCCGGCGCGGATGCGCGAGATCATCGCCGTCCACCTCGCCGAACTCGGCCGTCCCGCCGGGACCGCCTGACCGGCGCCCACGGCGGCGGGACCCCCGCCGCCGTCCGACCGCTCTTCTCTGCAACGCGGTCGGGGCGGGCGTTCTCCAAGTCCGCTGAGCCCTTCTCTGCGGTCACCGCGCTCGAACCGGTGGATCCGGTCAGGCGGGGATCCGCTCGATGAGGACGGCGACGCCGAGGCCCGCGGCTCCCGAGACCGCGGCGACGCCGTAGCGCCCCTCACGGCGTTCGAGTTCCTCGACACAGCCGCCGGTCATGATGGCCCCGGTGGCGCCGAAGGCATGGCCCATGGCGATGGTGCCGCCGCTGGGGTTGAGCCGGTCGGGTCCGGCGCCGAGGTCGCGGCGCAGCCGCAGGCACAGCGCCGAGAACGCCTCGGCGAACTCGAAGACGTCGATGTCGGCCGGAGTGAGCCCGGCCCGCGCGATGACCGCCTCGACGGCCTGCTGCCCGGCGGTGAGCATGATGACGGGGTCGGTGGCCACGGTGGCCGAGCCGACGATGCGGGCGCGGGGGCGCAGCCCGGCGGCGCGGGCCGCGTCGGCGTCGCCGAGCAGGAGCAGCGCCGCCCCGTCGGCGAGGGCGGGGGACGTGCCGACGGTGTGCAGATGCTCGATCGTCCCGGCCTCGGGGTGGGCGGCGAGGGCGAGGGCGTCCTGGCCCTGCGCGCCGAGCTCGGCGAAGGCCGGCGGCAATTCGGACAGGGCTTCCAGGGTGGTCCCCGGGCGGATCAGCTCGTCGCGGGCGAAGAGTGCGCCGCCGGGCAACGCGACGGGGACGACCGAGCCGTCGTGGCGGCCCGCGTCCCAGGCGGCGGCGGCCTTGTGCTGGGTCTCCACGCCGTAGGCGTCCAGCTCCTCGCGGGTCCACCCGTCGAGAGTGGCGTTGAGGTCGGCGGCGATGCCCATGTGCACCGATCCGATCCGGGCGATCGTCTCCGGGTCGTGCCACAGCGGCCCGCGGTCGCTGAACATCGGGACGCGCGAGACGCTCTCGACCCCGCCCGCCACGACGAGCCCGAGGTCTCCGCCGCGGATGCGGGCCGCGGCCAGTGAGACGGCGTCGATCCCCGAGGCGCAGAACCGGTTGACCGTGCCGCCGGGGACACCGGGCCCCCAGCCCGCCAGCAGCGTCGCGGTACGGGCGAGGTCGGCGCCCTGCTCGTCGACCTGGGAGGCCGACCCGATGATCACGTCCTGGACGCGCGCGGGGTCCAGCCCCGTCCTGTCGACGAGGGCCCGCTGGAGCCGCACGACGAGGTCCACCGGCCCGATCCCGTGCAGGGATCCGCGCGACGAGCCCTTCCCCCGGGCCGTACGCACGTAGTCCAGTACGAGGGCTTCGGTCATGCGGCCTCTCCCGTCCTGCTAGTTACTCTCATAAATGTAGTGAAGTTGTCGATGGTGAGCAAGGCTCGGATTTCAGAAAACATGGCTCTGTACTGCATCGCTGCGTAGCTGACATTGACGCCTAACTCTCACTACTGTAGTAAAAGGTTGAGGGGCTCCAGGTCGCCCCACCCGAAGGGAGCGGACAGATGACCACGGGAACATCGGTACTCGGCGGCTACCAGAGCGACTTCGCGCGCAACTGGGCCCGCGCCGGCCTGGACTTCGCCGACCTCACCGAGCAGGTCGCCACCCGGACGCTGGAGGCCGCCGGGCTGGAACCCGGCGACATCGAGGTGATCCACGTCGGCAACGCCTTCGGCCAGCTGTTCACCGGCCAGGGCCAGCTCGGCGGCATGCCCGCCACCGTCCTGCCCGAGCTGTGGGGCGTGCCCGCCTCCCGGCACGAGGCCGCCTGCGCGTCCGGAGGCATCGCCGCGCTGGCGGCCATGGCGGACCTGGAGTCCGGCCGCTACGACGTGGCGCTGGTGCTGGGCCTGGAGCTGGAGAAGACCGTTTCCGGCGACCTGGCGGCGCGGCACCTCGGCGCCGCGGCCTGGGTCGGGCACGAGGGCCAGGACGCCACGTTCATGTGGCCCTACATGTTCAGCGCCCTCACCGACGAGTACGACCGCCGCTACGGCATCGACGACGCGCACCTGCGCGCGATCGGCGAGCTCAACTTCCGCAACGCCCGCGCGAACCCGCTGGCCCAGACCCGCGCCTGGGAGCTGACCGACGCCAGCTTCAGCGCCGACGACACGGCGAATCCGCTGGTCGAGGGCAGGCTGCGCCGACACGACTGCAGCCAGGTCACCGACGGGGGAGCGGGCATCGTCCTGGTCAGCGACCGCTACCTGGAGCGCCGCCCCGAGCTGCGGAGCCGCGTCGCCCGGGTCCAGGGCTGGGGGCATCGCACCGTCGGGCTCTCCCTGGACCAGAAGATCCAGCGCTCCAAGGACGACCGCTACGTCCTCCCGCACGTCCGGCAGGCGGTGACCGACGCCTTCGGCCGCGCCGGGATCGCCGGGGTGGCGGAGATCGACGTGATCGAGACCCACGACTGCTTCACCATGTCGGAGTACATGGCCGTGGACCACTTCGGCATCACCGCCCCCGGCGAGAGCTGGAAGGCCGTGGAGAACGGCGATCTGGAGAAGGACGGCCGCATCCCCGTGAACCCCTCCGGCGGGCTCATCGGCGTCGGCCACCCCGTCGGCGCGACCGGCGTCCGGATGCTCGTCGACGCCGCCCGGCAGCTCACGGGCACCGCGGGCGACACCCAGGTCGACGGCGCCCGGCGCGTGGCCACCCTCAACATCGGCGGCAGCACGACGACCGCCGTCACCTTCGTCATCGGACTCGGCTGAGGGAGCCCCTCATGGACGTGGAGATCTTGGGCCGGGTCCTGTCGACCCTCCCCGAAGACGACGACCACCCCTATCGGACCGGACCGTGGCGGCCCCAGACGACGGAGTGGAAGGCCGACGACCTCGAAGTCGTCGGCGAGATCCCCGCCGACCTGGACGGCCTCTACCTGCGCAACACCGAGAACCCCGTGCATCCGGCGCTGGAGCGCTACCACCCCTTCGACGGCGACGGGATGGTCCACGCGGTCGGCTTCCGCGACGGCAGGGCCTTCTACCGCAACCGCTTCGTCCAGACCGATGGGCTGCTGGCCGAACGGGAGGCCGGAGGCCCGCTGTGGGCGGGCATCGCCGAGCACCCCGGCAAGTCGCTTCGCCGGGACGGCTGGGGCGCGCGCGGCCGGATGAAGGACGCCTCCAGCACGGACGTGGTCGTCCATGCCGGGGTGGCCCTCACCAGCTTCTACCAGTGCGGTGACCTGTACCGGCTCGACCCGCTCACCCTGGAGACACTGGGCAAGTCCGACTGGGGAGGGATGTTCCCTTCCTGCGGGGTCTCCGCGCACACCAAGACCGACGGGCACACCGGCGAACTGCTGTTCTTCAACTACGGCAAGGACGCCCCCTACATGCACTACGGCGTCGTGGACGCCGGGAACCGCCTCGTGCACTACACCGAGGTCCCGCTGCCGGGACCGCGGCTGCCGCACGACATGGCCTTCACCGAGAACTACGCGATCCTCAACGACTGCCCGCTGTTCTGGGACCCCGACCTGCTGGCCAAGGGGCACCACGCGGCCCGGTTCCGGCCCGACCTGCCGACCCGGCTCGGCGTGCTCCCGCGGCGGGGCGGCGCATCGGAGATCCGCTGGTTCGAGGCGGAGCCGACCTACGTCCTGCACTTCGTCAACGCCTACGAGGAAGGCGACGAGATCGTCCTGGACGGCTTCTTCCAGGGCGATCCCGAGCCCAAGGACATCGGCGACGGCGGCTTCTACCAGCGCATGTTCCGTTTCCTGGCCCTCGACCGCATGCAGACCCGCCTGCACCGCTGGCGCCTGGACCTCAGGACCGGCCGGTGCAGGGAGGAACGGCTGTCGGAGTCGATCACCGAGTTCGGCGTCCTCAACAACACCTACGCCGGGCGCCGCCACCGGTACGCCTACGCCGCGAGCGGCGTGGCCGGCTGGTTCCTGTTCAACGGGCTGGTCAAGCACGACCTGCTCACCGGCGCCGAGGAGCGGTACGACCTCCCCGAGGGCGTCTACGGCAGCGAGCCCGCCATGGCGCCGAGGGTCGGCTCCACCGCCGAGGACGACGGCTATGTTGTTACCCTGACCAGCGACATGAACGAAGATCGCTCCGAATGCCTGATCTTCGATGCCGCCCGGCCGGCCGACGGCCCGCTCGCCCGCGTCCTGCTGCCCGAACGCATCTCCAGTGGCACGCACGCCACCTGGGCCCCCGGTTCCGCCATCCCCGGCTGGGCCGGCACGGACCCGCCGGCGACCGCGGCCGGCCTGTGAAAGGCGAACTCCTCGTTGAGTCAGCGAAACGCCACCGAGACCGCGGCCCCGCTCACGGTGCACCCGCCGGACCGCCCCACCCGGCTGCCCCGCGGCACCACCAACGCCGTCGGCCTGACCCTCGGGCTGATCGGCGATGAGTGGAACCTGCTGATCCTCAGGTACGCGCTGCTGGGAGCCCGCCGCTACGTCGACTGGAAGGAGGCGCTGCCGATCTCCGACGCGGTGCTGACCCGCAGGCTGGCGGCGCTCACCGAGATGGGCGTGCTCATGAAGGCCGAGCACCGGGCCCGGTCCCGGCGTTTCGACTACGTCCTGACCAAGCGCGGCCGGGACCTGTGGCCCGTACTGCTGACGATCTGGGCCTGGGAGTCGGCCTGGGTGGCCGGCCACCGCGAGCGGCTGCCGCGGATGGTGCACCGGGGCTGCGGCCGTGAGTTCATGCCCGTCCTCGGCTGCGGGGCCTGCGGGCTGCCGGTGCGGGCCGGCGACATCAGCGGCGGATTCGGACCGAGCGGCACCTGGAGCCGCTCGGTCCCCGCGGCGACCACCCGGCGCAGGTCGCAGCCCTCGGGCGAGGCCGGCCTCTTCCCCGAGACGATGGCTCTGATCGGCAACCGCTGGTCGGCGGCACTCCTGGGCGCCGCGTTCCAGGGCGCCCACCGGTTCCGCGACTTCGAGCGGTGGCTCGGCGCCCCGCCCACGATCGTCTCCGACCGGCTGCGGGTCTTCTGCGAGCTCGGCGTGTTCGTCCAGACGCCCGGCGGCGAACGGGCCGCCTGGTCCAGCTACCGGCTGACCGAGAAGGGGCGCGCCTTCCACCCCGTCATCATGACCGCCGTCGACTGGGGCCAGCGGTGGTTCCGCGCCGCCGAAGGCCCCGCCCTCGTCTACACCCACCGCGCCTGCGGCCAAGACCTCAAGGTCAGACTCCTGTGCGACCGGTGCGGCGCAGTGCTGCGCGGCACCCAGGTAGCGGTGCTGCTCGACTGATCGAGCGGGGCACATCACCCCATCGGGTGTGTGTGGCAGGTGTAGATGAGGCCCCTGGTTGCGGCCTTTGGATATGTGGCGTTGGGCCACAGGTCGTACTCTGGTCGGCGATGGTTACACGAGGTGTGGAGGGTGCATATCAGGGTGCGCTTCGGGCGTTCCAGAACCCGATGCTCGATCTGCTCCACCGGACCTATGCGCCGTTCGTAGTTACGGTGCTGGCGATGATGTTCACGCCGGAGCGGTCGACGGTGGCGGTGGCGGAGGCCCATGCGGAGGTCGCCGACGCCCTCGACCAGTTGCGGGCCGCGGGCTACGGTGACGAGGACGACCAGCCCCTGCCGGCGGGGAATGCCCGTGACCTGTGCAGGCAATGGGTGCACGCGGGTTGGCTGGTGCGGCAGGTCTCCGACGACGTCGAGGTGTACCGGCTGTCCGCACACGGCGTCGGCGCGCTCGAAGTGGCCGGGCGGGTCGGCGGGGCGCGGACCAGGGTGTCGGAGTCCCGGGTCCGGACGCTGCTGGAGGCGGTCGAGCGGCTTGCGCAGGACGCGGACCCGGACGTGATGGCCCGGATGGCGCGCCTCCAGACGGAGATCGATCAGCGTCGGCGGGAACTTCACCGGCTCGAACGGGGCGGCGCCGTCGACACCGTCGATGACGACCAGTTGCTTGAGGCGGCGGAGAACGTCCTGCATCTGGCACGGGAGTTGCCCGCCGACTTCGCCCGCGTCGCCGAGTCGATCAAAGCCATGCAGCGGGACGTCGTCGCCGACCTGCGGCAGGACGTCCGGCCGACCGGGGAGGTGCTGCGCGAGTACCTGGAGCGCGGCCGGCAGATCATGGACGCGACACCGGAGGGCCGCGCGTTCGCCGGGGCGTTGCGCCTGATCGGTGACCCGGCACAGATCGACGACCTGTGGAGTCTTCTGCGCACCGTGCTGCGGCACGGGTTCACCGAGCTGATGCCGGAACCACAGCGGCGGGAACTCGCCGAGATCGCACGCCGGATCGAGCAGGGCGTCAAGGAGGTGCTGACCGCGCAACGGCAGGCGTCGCACGTCATCACCACCCAGGTGCGCAATCACGACCCGATGCGGGACCGCCAGGTGGACGAGCTGCTGCGGGACGTGATGTCCGGATTCCACACGTGGGTGCCCGGGTCGCGCCGCGGCACCGCCGTCGCCCCGCTGCGCCGCCTGCCGGTGGCCGACGTCAGGCATTTGCGGCAGACCGTGAGCGACCCGCGTCCGCCCCAGCCGCCCACGCCACTGCGGGAATGGGACGAGGCAGAGGACGTGCCAGCCGCGGACACCCGGGCCTGGGGTGGTCCACAGTACGCCGAACTGCGCGCACATCTGGCGGCGTTCGCGGGCGACGCGGACGAGGTCGACGTCGCGGCCGCCTTCCGCGCGGCGGCCGAGCGAATACGGCGGCCGGTGGATCTGCTCGGCCTGCTGGAGATCGCGCATGACCTCGGAATGACCGACACGGCCGAGGTCGCGGTGGTCGACACGGTCCGGCCGGACCAGACCCGGCGGCGGCTCGCGTTCGGCGGCGTGCGGGCCGCGAACCCGGCACCGGCCCGCGCCGCGGACGAGACACCGGGAAACCACGATGAGTGAAACGGACGGCGCGGACGACGGCTGGTCGACCGGCTCGGCGGCCGGCTTCATCGACCCGGTGGCGATGGAGGACGACCCGGCCGAACTGTTCGCCGGTGACACCGGCACGCTGGACGTGGCCGTGCGGCGGGTACTGGTACGGCTGCTGCAACGCAGGTTCCTGCTGGCCGAGAAGAACCCGGCGCAATGGCGCACGCTGCTGGAGAACCAGCAGATCATCGAGTCGCGGTTGCACGACCTGTTCGTCCGGCTCGTGGTCGATCACGACCGGGGCATCGCCTACAAACAGCAGGTGCGCTCGGCGGAACTGGACGTCCCGATCCTGCTGAAGGACGACCCCTACAACCGGGCCGAGACCCTGGTACTGGTCCACCTGCGGACCGTCTTCCAGCGGGAACGCGGCACCGGCGAGACGTCCGCGCGGGTCGACATCGAAGAGCTGGAACAGACCGTCCTGACCTATTTCGATCCAGCCGACCACAACCTCGCCCGCAGCCAGCGCGAGATTCACAACGCGGTGCAGCGCCTGGTCACCGAGGGCCTGCTCGCGGAGGAGTCCACGGGCCGGTACCGCATCACGCCGCTGGTCGAGGTCGTGCTGAGCACCGAGAAGCTCACCGAACTGAACCAGTGGCTACGGGAGCAGAACGAGGTCGCGCCATGAGCATGATCGACACGTTGTTCGGGTTGATCCCGGCGGCGTCGCGGGGTCAGCAGTGGGTGGCGCGGGATCTGCAGCTGGTCAACTGGGGCGGTTACGACGGGTATCACCACATCCGGTTCGCTCCCGGCGCGACCCTGTTCAGCGGTGGTTCCGGGTCGGGCAAGTCGACGTTGATGGACTCCTACATCGCGTTGCTGATGCCGCACACCACGCCGTTCAACGGGGCGTCCAACGGCGGGGTGGTCGGCCGGCCCCGGGGCAAGGACCAGCGCAACATCCTCTCCTACGCCCGCGGGAAGCTCGACGAGTCACGGACGGACGGCGAGACGAGGCTGCGGGTGCTGCGCGGGGACGGCCGCGACACCTGGTCGGCGATCGCGATGACGTGGGCCGACCGGAGCGGTGCGGTGTTCACCGCGCTCCGGGCCTGGTACGTGCCGTCGTCCGCGCGCACCCTCGACGACGTCGTCCCGGTCCGCGCCACCCGGGACGACGCCTACGACCTGCGCGAACTGGACGGCCCCGCGGGCAGCAGGCTCGCCCGCGCCGCGGTCGAGGCGACGGGCGTGACCTGCTTCGGCACCGACCGGGACTTCACCGCCCGGCTGCACACCGCGCTGGGCATCGGCGCCGCGGGGGACGGGCACAAGGCGGTCGGGTTGCTCGGCAGGATCCAGGCCGGTCAGCAGATCACCACCGTCGACGCGCTGTACAAGACGATGGTCCTGGAGGAGCCGTCCACCCTGGCCACGGCGGACGAGGTGGTGCAGCAGTTCGACGAGCTGTCCGGTACCCGGGACCGGATGATCATTGCCCGCCGGCAGGTGCGGGCGCTGACCCCGATCCGCGACCATCGGAGAACCATCGATGACGCGGTGGCCCGGTTGCGGGTGATCGACGACGTCGGATCGTTCACCGATCCGACGTCCCCCGCGGCGCTGTGGCGGCACGAACGCCGGCTCGACCTGTTGCGCGCGGCCGAGGAGGACCTGACCGGACGGCGCCGCCGGGCCGAGGGGGACGTGCGGGAGACGGCCGCGCTGATCGACGTGGCGGAGTCCCGGCGGGACGCGCTGCTCGACACCTTGCGCGCGTCCGGCGGCGACCGGCTGGAGACCGCGCTCCGGGAGATCCGTAATGTGGAACGGCGGCTGGCCGACGTCGAACGCACACGGGAGCGGCTGGACCGGGCCCTGGGCGCCATCGGCGTCACCGTGTCGACCGGCGAGGACTTCGCCGTGCTGGTCGACACGGCGCGCCGGGCGCTGGCCGACTCCCAGGCCAGGAAGACCGCCCAGAACGAGTTCGCCGAGGCGACCGCGGAATGCAAGGCCGCCGAACGCGAACTGGCCGAATTGCGCGCCGAGCACAAGGCGGTCAAAGCCCGCCGTGGAAACATCCCCACGGACCTGCACACCGCCCGCGACCGGCTGGCCGATGCCGCCGGGCTCACCCCGGACGACCTGCCGTTCGTCGGTGAGCTGATCGAGGTGCGCACGGAGTTCGAACCGTGGCGGGAGGCGTTCAACCTGGCGCTCGGCGGGTTCGCCACCCGGATGCTGATCGACATCGGCCGGCTGAACTCGTTCCGCGAGGCGATCAACGCGGTGCCGCTCGCCCGGCGCATCCATTTCGAAGGCGTCCACACCGGCAGGCGCGACGAGATCGGGCTGAACGACAAGACGCTCCCCGGCCGGCTCGACTACCGGCCGTCGCCGTTCACCGCCTGGCTCAAGAGCGAACTCGTCCGCGGTTTCGACTTCGTCTGCGTCGAGACGCCCAGGCTGTTGGCGCAGTACCCCAAGGCGCTCACGATCACCGGCCAGACGTCGCAACACGGCCGGGGAGCGCACGGCGGTCACGGCCGCGCCAACCTGCTGGGATTCAGCAACACCAGGCTGCTCGCCGACCTCGACAGGCGGATCGGCCACGCCCGCGAACGTCATGATGACGCCGTCGCACAGGCGACGAAGGCGGAGCAGGCACTCAACTCGTTCGAGGAGAGACGCACCGCCTACCAGACCGTGACCGAACTGTCCTGGGAGCAGGTGGACGCCGAGTCGGTCGCCGCCGAACGGGATCGCTGGAAGCAGGTCATCACCGAGGTCCGCGCGGGCAACCCGGAGATCGACCGGCTGCAGGAGGAGTCGGAGGAGCTCAAGAAGCAGATCACCCGGCTGACCGAGCGCGTCGGCGGACAGAAGCGGGAGGTGGAGCGGCTCGGCGGGGAATGGGAATCGATCGTCGACGAGGTGGACGGCGCCCAGCGGGCGCTCGACACCGCCGCGGCGACCGGCACCGAGGTGAGCCCGGAACACCGCGAGTACCTCACGGGGCTGTTCGACGGCGCCCCGGACGGCGCCGACCCGGCGACGGCGCTGACGGAGTTCGACGCCGCGCACCGGCGCGGTGCCGAGCGGATGCACGACGACCGGAAGTCGGCGGAGGAAACGATCGCCCGGTCACGCAAGGCGCTGCACGAGACGTTCTCGACGTTCGTCGAGCGCTGGCCGAACCCGAACCTCGGCACCGATCCGGACGCCTCCTACCGCGACTTCGACCGCCTGCTCACCGATCTGGAGACCAGCGGCCTGCACGAACTGGAGACCGAGTGGCGCGACAGCCTGCTCAAACTCTCCGGCAACGACCTGACCAGCCTGGACAGCGAACTCGCCGCCGCGGTCCGGGAGATCCGCGACCGGATCGACCCGGTCAACCGCATCCTCGCCGAACTGCCGTTCGCCGACGACCGCCACCGGCTGCGCATCGACCCGCAGGAAAGCCACTCCGCGGTGCGCGCCCGGTTCCGCAAGGAGCTGCGCGATGTACGCGCCGTCATCGACAAGGCGGCGACGGAGGCCGATCGGGAACGCGCCTACCACCGGATGGCCAAGGTGATCGACCACATCCGCCGCACCGCGCCTGATTTCGCCGACCTGGTCGACGTGCGCAATCACGTCCGGATCAGCGCGGAGAAATGCGACCTCGCCGGCGAGCATGTCGCGGTCTACGACCACATCGGGGAGAAGTCGGGCGGTGAGTCCCAGGAACTGGTCGCGTTCATCGTCGGCGCCGCGCTGCGCTACCAGCTGGGCGACGCGGGCGCCGAACGGCCACGCTACGCCCCCGTCTTCCTCGACGAGGCGCTGATCAAGGCGGACGCGCACTTCACCGGCCGAGCCATCGGCGCATGGCGCGGGCTGGGCTTCCAGCTCGTCATCGGCGCCCCCAACGACAAGCACAGCGCGATCGAACCCCACGTGGACGCCGAATACCTGATCCTCAAGAACACCGAGGGGCGGTCATGGGCGAAACCCATCGTGGCGGTTCCCGGCGCATGACCCCCCGGCTGATCACCCCGGCCGACGCGATCGAGTCGCTCCGCCGCAAGGTCCACCAGAAGTGGGCGGCGGCCGTGTGCGCCGACCTCGGCGCCGGAGACCCGGTCACGTTCTCCGTCCCGCTCCGCCCCGGCGTGTCGACTGGAAGCGCGGTGGCGCGGATCGGGTACGCCGCCTGGCACGAGTGGCACATGCGCTGGCGTGAGTTCCCCGACCGGCACCCCACAGGCGTGCTGATCGTCCGCAAGCCGGTGTCCGTCCAAGGTGTGACGGACGACTACCCCACCATGCTTGTCGCGGGCCTGGACGCCGCCGTCGCCCTGGTCTCCGAAACCGGTCGGCCGACCGTGGACGTCGGCCGCGCCCGGGCGCTCGCATCATCGCTGCGGTCCGCGGGCGCGGTCCTCACCCCGGCCACCGTCCGGGCCGTCTACCAGCTCGGAGCCGATGACACCGAGGTACTGCTCAGTGCGGCGACCTGGCTGCGCCGGAACCCGGACGCGGGCGCATGGACCGCACGTCAACTCCCGGTCCCCGGCATGCACACCAAGTGGCTCGACACCCATGGCGCGTTGCTGCGCGACGTCGCCGGACGCGACGTCCGGGACGAGGTCCGGCCCCGGCCGGCCGTGCTGCACCTGACCTACGTCGACCCCGGTCACGCCGCGTCGGGCCGCCGCAGGCATGACGCCTGGACCACCGGCGACACGCACGACATCGCCTACCGGCCGCGGATCGTCCTCGTCGTCGAGAACCGCGACTCCCGGCTCTGGTTCCCCCCGGTGCGGGACACGATCGTGGTCGAGGGCGGCGGCAAGGCGGCCGCGGCCCTGCTCGCGGACGTGCCCTGGATCCGCGCTGCGGACCACATCGTCTACTGGGGAGACATCGACGCGGACGGCTACGCGATCCTCGACCGGTTCCGCGCCGCGCTGGCCGAGCCCGCACCGGACGACGCGCCACCGAAACCGGTCACCTCGATCCTGATGGACGCCACCGACCTGCACCGCTACGCCCAGCACGGGGTGAACCACGACAAGGCCGGTCGCCCCATCAAACCGTCCCCGGCGATCCTGCCGCACCTCACCGAAGCCGAGGCGACCGCCTACGACACCATCGCAACCGCAGGCCCCACCCCGTTCCGCCGTATCGAACAAGAAGCGATCCCTCTCGCCCACGCCGCAACCCGGTTGCTGGACGTCTCCACGAGATCTCATCCGTAACCGGGCCACCAGGTACGGATCCAGCGCGTCCGGTCGGCGTTCACCGCGTTCGGTACCTGCGGCATCACCGACCCGCTCGCGTCAGGGGACCAGTGCGACGAGGCGCGGGAAGTTGACCAGCCGCCCGTTTCCTCAAGGCCAGGACCGTGACGCACGCGGTGAGGGCGAGGCACAGCCAGGCGAACCAGTCCCCGAGCCTGGAATACAGGGTGGTGACGCCGGGAGTGGAGACCTCGGCGGTCAGGACGGTCAGCGCGGCGCCGCCGGTACGGGCCTCCGCTCGGACGTTCCCGTACGGGTCGCTCACCGTGAGGGCTCCCTGAGTGGCGCTGCGGACGATGGTGAGCCCGCTCTCGACACCGCGGGTCACGGCGACGCGGCTGTGCCACCAGGCGTCCTGGCCGAAGTCCAGGGCCGGAGTGAGAAGCACGCGGGCCTCCTGTCCGCGGTACGCGCGGGGCAGGGCGGGATGGTCCAGGTCCTTGCAGATGATCAGACCCCACCGGGTACCGGGCACGAAGGCCGTTTCCGATCCGGCGGAGTATCCCTCCTCCAAAACGGGGATGAGGTGGTGCTTGCGGTAGACGGTCCCCGACGTGACGTCCAGGGCGGCGTTGGCCGTGACACCGTTCCGGACCAGCGTCAGTCCGGTGACGACATGGCGTCCGGCCGCGGCGCGGGCCAGCGGTCCGGTGAGCAGGGGCAGGGTGCGTTCATCGGCCTGGACGAGCTTCTCCGGCAGGACGATGACCTGCGCGCCTCGCGCCGCCACCGATCGCACCCGCTCGGCGTAGCGGGCGACCAGCGCGCGCCCCTCGGGGGTCTCCACCGGGATCGGATGATCCCAGCTCGGGCCGGCGATCAGCGCCACTTTCATCGTGGGGCCCTCGGCCGCCGGCCGCAGGAACCCGTAGCCGAGCGCGGCCACCACCAGCAGGGCCGCGGCCGCTCCCAGCTGGACCCGGGCGCGCGGTCCGGTGCCGGGCGCGGTGATCGCCGCCACGGCCGCGGGGACCCCCAGGATCAGGAAGGTCATCCCCCAGAGCCCGGTCAGCGAGGCGATCTGCAGGACGGGCCCTACACCGGCCTGGGTGTATCCGATGCTCCAGAACGCCCCTTGCGGCATCGACATCGCGTACTCCACCGCGACCCACGCGGAGGGTACGGCGACGGCCGCCGCGAACGGCCTGCGCCGCAGCATGAGCGCGCGCGCCAGCAGGACCGTCAGGGCGAACAGCACGGCCGTCCCGAGGAAGATGCCGACCACGAGGGGCACCGGCTGATCCAGGCCGTCCTCGCCCTGGTAGAAATCCCACAGGTTGGTCTGGCCCCCGAGCCAGGCGGCGAACGCGGCCGCGGCGGCGGGGCCCACGCCGGTACGCGGGGCCAGCAGCAGGACCGGCAGCGCCGCCAGCCAGGTCAACACCGGTATCGGATGCAGTCCCGTACCAAGGTGGAACAGGGCGGCGGACGCCGCGGCGGCGGCCACGGCGAGGAGAACACGGGGACGTCTGCGGTGCATCGGACGACCTTCCGATCGAGGGTGGGGGGTCGCCTCGATGCTCCGCCACGGGACGGGACGGCCGCGTCGCCGGTGAGAGCGGTTCCGCGCGTCACTCGCGCGGGTCACGCCTCCAGGCCGTCGCCGGGCAGCACCAGGCCCGACTCGTACGCGAACACCACCGCCTGCACCCGGTCGCGCAACCCGAGCTTGCCGAGGACGCGGCTGACGTGCGTCTTGACGGTATGGTCGCTGACCACCAGCGTGGCGGCGATCTCGGCGTTCGACAGGCCCCGGGCGACCAGCCGCAGCGCCTGCACCTCCCGTTCGGTCAGCTCCGCCAGCCGGCCGGCCAGCCGCGGCGCAACCCCGTGCGCGGGACGCCGGACCAGGTCGGCGATGAGTCGCCGGGTCACCGTCGGGGCCAGCAGCGACTCCCCGGCGGCGACCACCCGCACGGCCTCCACCAGTTCGCCGCGGCGCATGTCCTTGAGCAGGAAGCCGCTCGCACCGGCGCGCAGCGCGTCGTAGACGTACTCGTCCAGGTCGAACATGGTCAGGACCAGGACCTTGGCATCGGTGCCGGAACAGATCCGGCGGGTCGCCTCGATGCCATCCATCTCGGGCATCCGCACGTCCATCAGCACCACGTCGGGGCGCAGGCCCAGCGTGGCGCGCACCGCCTCGGCCCCGGTCGCCGCCTCCCCCACCACGGTCATGCCGGGCTGATCATCGAGGATCATCGCGAACCCGCCCCGGATCAGATCCTGGTCATCGGCGATCAGTACCCGCAGCACGCGGTCACCCTAGCGGCAGCGCCGCCCGGACCACGAAGCCCCGTTCGCCGCCGGTCGCGCGCAGTGTCCCGCCGCAGGCGCTCATCCGCTCGCGCATCCCGGCAAGCCCGTGACCGCCGCCCATGGCGGACCCGCCCCGGCCGTCGTCGGCGACGACCAGGCGGAGCTCCCGGTCCGTCCAGTGGAGCTCGACCCGGACGGTCGTCGCGTGCGAGTGCCGGACGACATTCGCCAGCGCCTCCTGCGCGACCCGGTAGACCGCCAGCCCGGCGTCGGCCGAGACCGGGCGGGGCCGTCCCCGCTCGGCGAGGGTGACGTCGATCCCGGCTCGCCTGGTCCGTTCGACCAGGGCCGGAAGCGCGCCGAGCCCCGGCGCCGGCTCGCACGTCTCCGCACCCGAGCGCAGCGTGCCCAGGGCACGGCGCAGCTGCCCGATGGCCTCGCGCCCGGTGTCGGCGATCGTGTCGAAGATCGCGTCCGCTCGGACGGGGTCGGTCCGGGCCGCCACCGGCCCCGCCTCGGCCTGGACGACGATGAGCCCCACGGCGTGGGTGACGATGTCGTGGACGTCCCGGGCGATCCGGGTGCGTTCGCGGGCGAGCGCGGCGAGCCGCTCGCCCTCCAAGCGGCGCAGCCGTTCGTGTTCGGCGGCCTGCCGTGCGCGGGTCCCGGCACCGAGGGCCCACGCGGCGACGAACGCCATCACGGTGTAGCCCGCGTCGTCGAACGACGCGCCGGGGACGGCGATCGAGAAGGCCAGCAGCGGGACTCCCGCGCCGAGTGCCACCGCCTGCCGGCTCCGCGTGCTCACCGCCGCCACGGTGTAGGTCGCGACCATGCACCCGTAGGCCAGTGGCGGCAGGGCGTCCGCCACCACCAGGCAGGTGGTCGCGACGGCGACCACGGCCAGTACGCCGAGCGGGGCCCGGCGGCGCCAGGCCAGCGGCAGCGCGGCCATGACGGCGGCGGCGGCCGACCACCATCGTTCCTGGGACAACAGCGGGGCCGTGGTGGTCACCAGCACCACGGCCCCGATCCCCGCGTCCAACGCGCGCGCTTGGATCGGTGAGCCCACGGTTTCCCCCTCCGGCATGTGATCCAGGGTGACGGTTCCGGGCCCGCGCGGTATCGCCCGCAGGAGTGGTCTTCGGAATCCATCCCCAGAGCGACGGTGCTGCATGATCACTGACAAGGTGGCCAGACAGGCACCTGCGGCCGACATCGCGGCAAGGCCGAGGACGGGACGGCCGTCCACGACGCGGCCGGGTCGGCTGCACTGAAGCGCCCCGGGGTTCGACAGAGGCTCTAGGTTGTGGCTGTGACCTGCAGTTCTGTGTGGTTCTGGCGGTCGTAGAGGGCCTCGTATTCGTCGGGTGGTACGTGGCCGATCTCACCGTGGAGCCGGGTGGTGTTGTACCAGTCCACGTACTCGGCGGTGGCCGGCTCGACGCCGGTCAGGTTCTCCACGGCCCACGCGGTTTGATCGGCTCGGTCTTGTACAAGCCGATCGCCGACTCCAGCAACGCGTCGCCGACGGTGCCGATGGATTAAAAGGCGGTTCCACAGGCGCAAATGATCTGGACGCCCTCACACAGCCCGCGCCCGATCGAAAATGGGCGCCGGGGGATGCAACATTGCGGGGCTCCCTGCGTCTCTTGGCGTGAACTCAAAACTAGATCTGCTGCCCGGCGAACGCCCGGCCACGGCCGAGCACCCCGGCCCGCCCGCCGAAGACGCAGGACGGCGCGGGGAGGCGGGGCGAGGGCAGCGGAGGGCCTGGCTCCTTCCCTCGGTGCCCGCCCTGCTGGCGCTGGCGATGGGCCTCTGGGGCGCCGGACGGCTGCCGCTGTGGCGTGACGAGGCGATCACGTCCGAGATCGCCCGCCGCTCGATCCCCGGCATCCTGTGGTGCGCCCGGCACATCGACGCCGTCCACGCCGCCTACTACCTGCTCATGCACTGTGTCGTGCAGGTCTTCGGGGCCGGCGAGTTCGCGCTGCGGCTCCCCTCGATCGCGGCGTTCGCGGCCACGGCGGCGGGCATCACCGTCCTCGGCCGCAGGATCATGTCCGGGTCCGTCGGGCTGGTCGCCGGCCTGATCTGCACCGGGGCTCCGTTCGCCAGCCACTACGCGCACGAGGCCCGGTCCTACTCGCTGGTCGCGGCGCTCACCGTGTGGCTGACCGTGCTGTTCGTGGACCTGGCGGAACGGGGCTCCCGGCGCCGGTACGCCGCCTACGGCGCGGGCATCGCCCTGCTGGGGCTGGTCCATCTGTTCGCACTGCTCATCCTGCCCGCCCACCTGGCGACCCTGCTGCTGACGCGCCGCGCCAGGACGATGCTGCGCCGGTGGTCCGCCGCCGCGGCGGGAGCGGTCGTCGCGGTGAGCCCGCTGATCGCGCTGGCCGTGACCCAGCGCAACGCCCTGGACTGGCTGACACGCCCGGGATGGCGCGACGCCCTCTACCTGGCCGAGGCGTTCACCGGCCCCCCGATCGTGGCGTACCTGCTCGGCGCGGCAATGGCGGTGGGCCTGATCACGGCGCGGCGCCGCGGCCCGATCGGCCTGCGGGCCCTGGCCTTGCCCTGGCTGCTGCTGCCCGCGACGGTGCTGCTCCTGGTCTCCCAGTTCCATCCCTTCTACACGAGCCGCTACGTGATCGGCAGCCTCCCCGCCATGGCGCTGCCGGCCGCCGCGGGACTGGCTCGGATGCCCTGCCGGACGTGGATCGTGCCGCTCGTCGCGATGGCCGTCCTGGTGGCACCGCTGCACGTCGCGCAGCGCCGTCCGGAGAACTGGTGGGACAACCTCCGCGGGGCCGCGGCGATCGTCGAGCGGGAGGCCCGGCCGGGTGACGCGATCCTCTTCCTCACGGCGGACCGGCGTTCTATCGCCGAGGCGTACCCGGACGCGTTCCGCGGGTTGCGCGACATCGCACTGCGGCGGACCCCCGCCCAGGCGGGCAATTTCGGCGGCACCGAGTTCGACCCTGCCGAGATCGGCCGCCGGCTGACCGGTGCCGCGACGACCCGGGTCTGGCTGCTGGAGGGGCCCTGGCGCATGCCGTCCCTGGTCCCGCGGGACCGCGCGAAGGTCGAGGTCCTCCAGCGGCACTTCCGGCAGGCCGGTGTCTGGCGCGTCCGCGGCATCACGCTGTCGCTGTTCCAGCGGTAGACGGCCCGCCCGGAAAAAGATCGGCCGCCCGTGCAACATCGGCGCCCCGGACGCGTCTCTTCCCCGTGAGCCTCCTCAACTTCCGCCAGGACGGCCCCCCGGACCTGGTGGTGCCCTCCCCCGAGAGAGCGGTGACGCAGTTGTACGAAGCGCACGCCCTGGACCTCGTCAGGCTGGCCCTGGTGATGGTCGGCGACAGGCCGACGGCCGAGGACGTCGTCCAGGACTCCTTCCTCGGCCTGTACCGGCGGTGGGGCCGGCTGAAGGATCCCGGAAAGGCCCTGACCTACCTGAGGTCGTCGGTGCTCAACAACTGCCGGTCGGTGCTGCGCCGCCGGGGCCGCCGCCTTCTCGGCGCCCAGGACCCGCCCGTCGCGTCGGCGGAGAGCCGGGTCCTGGGCCTGGAGCAGGGCAAGGAGATCCTCGATGCGCTGCGCCGCCTGCCGCACCGGCAGCGGGAGACGCTGGTGCTCCGGTTCGTCCTTGAACTGTCCGAGGAGGAGACCGCACAGATCATGCGGGTGAGCCGGGGCACCGTCCGGTCCAACACGTCCCGCGGGCGCACCGCCCTTGAGCGCATGCTGGGAGAGACCCTGTGAACGTCGAACGGCTGCTGAAGGACGCCGCCGCCGCCGAGACGCGCGAGGTGACGCGCGAGTCGCTGCCGCCCCTGACCCTGCCCGCCGCCCGCCGGCGCCGGCCGGCGGGACGTTGGCTCGTGCCGGTCGCCGCCGCCCTCACCATGATCGCGGTCGCGGCCGTGACCGTCACTCTCCGCGGCGCCCTGCGCGGCCCGGACGCGCTCGGCGAGCACGAAGGCCCCCCGTACTTCCTGGCGACCCACCGGAAGGGCGGCGTCGGGGTCTTCGACTCCTGGACCGGACGCGTGATCGCCGACATCTGGCCCCGCGCCGGGCACTACGCCGCGCTCACCGTCTCGGCCGACCGGCGCACCGCCTTCCTCGCCGACGAGACCGGCCCCTGCCGCACCCGCATCGACAAGGTGACCCTGCGCCGCGACGGGACCGTGGCGAGCAGGACGACCCTGCCCGGCGGGTTCGGCACCCGGGTGGAGGAGATGGCCGCCACGGCGGATGGCGGCCGCGTCGCGCTCGTCTTCAACAACCTCACCGGTTGCCGCGGCGACGACATGGCGGTCGTCGAATCCCCGTCCGGTGCCAGCCGGGGATGGCGTCTGCCGCCTCCGAGCGCCGACTCGCTGGGGTACGTGCAATCCCCGGCATGGGCGGCGGACGGTCGCACCCTCTTCTTCGCTACCGACTTCTTCGCTACCGACGCTCCGGAGAGCCCCCCGGGGGAGAACCCAGGCTTCCTCCTGCGCGAGTTCGACACCCGCACGGCCGGCACCAGCCTCGTCCACGCCCGTGCCGCCCTGAGGAGCGTCGCCAATCTGTCCTCCTTCCGGCCCTCCCCGGACGGGCGTACCATCACGGCCATCGAGGAGAACACCGGCGACCACGGGACGCTCAGGTCCGTCGCGATCGTGGAACTGACCCTGCCCCTCAGGGACGGGTCCCGCAAGGCGCCCGTCCGCGAGCTCGCCCGCATGACGGCCCGGCAGATCGCGCCCGCGGCACCGGTGGATTTCCGGACCGCCCTCGACGCGACCGGCAGGCACCTCCTCGTCAGCTCGCGCCACGACCGGGCCGTCTTCCGCATGGACGACGGCCGCTTCCGCCGCCTCCCCGACATGCACCGCACCGACCTGGGCCTGATCGCCTGGTAGGTCCCGCATGCTCCGCGACCACGACGCCGTCCGGCCATGACCAGGCCCAGCGCCGCCACATGTACCTGGTGGGAGCTCCGTTGACGACAGGCGGCCCGGACGGCGTCACCGCTCGCGGTGGACGGGCAGGGACGTGCTCATCGCGTCGGCGTCGCCACCGGCCGCGCGACGACGTTCTGGTTCAAGGGGCCGACCAACGCCCTGGCCTGGTGATCCCCCGCCTGACCGGCCAGTGCTCGTTCGGCTTCTCGTGCGGGCCCGGCCGGTCGGGGTATTGACGCCGGGTAGGGGAAAGGGCCGGTAGGCGAGGTGTCGGCGGGTGGGCTCGGAGTGCCGCGGGCGTTCAGGGATCTGGATGGAGGCGTTGAGTTTTGTTCGCCTCGGTCGTGTCGTGGGTGGCCGGGTTGTCCGGGCCGGTCGTCTATGGGGTCGTCGCCGGGCTCGTGTTCTGTGAGGACGCACTGTTCTTCGGCTTCGTGCTGCCCGGTGAGACCGCCGTCGTCCTCGGCGGGGCGCTGGCCGCCCAGCAGAAGATCTCGGTCGTGTGGCTCGCCGTGATCGTGGTCCTGGCGGCGATCGCGGGGGACTTCGTCGGGTACCAGATCGGGCGCCATGTCGGGCAGCCGATTCTGGACAGCCGTCCGCTCCGCCGCCACCGCGACCGCGTGGACGGCGCCCGCGACCTGATCCGGCGCAGGGGCGGTGCCGCCGTCTTCGCCGGACGGTTCGTCGCGTTCTTCCGCGCGATCATGCCCGCGCTGGCCGGGACCTCGGGGATGCCCAGCCGGGTGTTCCTGGTCTACAACGCCGCCGGAGGTCTGGTCTGGGGCGTGAGCTTCACGCTGCTCGGATACTTCGCCGGGCATGCTTATGCCCGGGTCGAGCATGTTGCCGGGCGGGTCACCGCGATCGTGATCGTCGGTGTGGTCGTCCTCGCCGTTGTCATCTGGCGGCTTCGCGGTCACTTGCATCGGAAACGCGATGGCCACAGCGGTGCAGATGACCGTCGAGGACCAAATTCCCGGTAATGCTTTGCGCCGGGCATTCCGGTGAATTGTCGCGTGCCGTTCAAGGGCGGTGAAGGAAGGCGTTCGGCCTCGTTGCGGTCCGCCGGACAGGGCATGGCGCTGTTGATGCGACCGTTCCGAGGACGAGGGGGGTTGCCGCCATGAACGCACGGGCACGGCGGGTGCCCGGATCGGTTCAGCAGGCTGCCGGTCCTTCGGGCGGCGGACGCTCCGGTCGGTTCGAGTGAACGTCCTGGCGGTCGCGATCGCCCTGGCCGCCGCGGTGTTATTCGTGCTCGCGGCGGCGCTCCAGCACCACGCCGCGTTCCACGAGGTCCGGCACGGGCTGTTCGACGTGCGGCTGCTGTGGCGGCTGCTGCACCATCCGATCTGGATCGGCGGGCAGCTCACTGACCTGGTCGGGATCGCCCTGCACGCCACCGCGCTGCAGATCGGCGCGCTGGTCCTCGTCCAGCCCATCCAGGTCAGCGGGCTGCCGCTGTCGGTGCCGATGGAGGCCGCGCTCAACCGGCGCCGGCCCCACCGGCGCGAGCTGGGCGGGGCCGCGCTGGCCACGGCGGGGCTGGCCGCCTTCCTGGTCGCCGCCGCCCCGGAGGGTGGCATCAAACATCCGAGCGGCGTCGCGTGGTTCGCCAGCGGCGGGCTCGTCGCGGTGACTGTGATCGGCCTGCTCGCCCTGTCGCACCACACGACCGGGGGATCGCGCTCGGGCGCCTCCGTGGGACTGGCCACCGGCGTCCTGTACGGGTTCACCGCCGCGCTGCTCAAGACCTGCACGAACATCCTGGCGACCCGTCCGCTCACGCTCCCGCTGCACTGGGAGGTGTACGTGCTCATCGGCGCCGGCATCGTCGGGATGCAACTCAACCAGAGCGCGTTCCAGCACAGTTCGCTGGCGTCGCCGCTGACGGCGATGACGCTGGGCGAGCCGCTGGTCTCCGTCATCATCGGGCTCACCGCGTTCCACGAGCGGATCAGGACGTCCCCGCCGCGGCTGGCGATCATCTTCGTCGCCGCGCTCGCCATGGCCTACGGCATCTGGACGACCAGCACCACCTGGCAGCCGCCGGCGCGGCGGCCCGCGGCCGTCCCGCCGGACGACCAGGCCGACCGGTGACGCCGCCTCAGCGTGGATTGACGGTGTCCTTGTAGTTGGGGCGGGACGGGGTGGGCGCGTCCGAGTGGCCCTGCGGCCATGGCCCGGATGAGCGTTTGGGTGACCTGCGTGACGGACCGGCGTCCGGCCTGGGTGACGCCGTGTCCGCAGAGGGGTCCGCGCATGGCGCAGACCCAGCGCATCGTGCCGGTCGCGAACACGGCCGCCCCCTGGCCGGTGGTGTAGGAGATGCTCGGGCATTCCAGCATCGTGCTGATCGCCGACACCTACACCAGCGTGCTCCCCAAGCTCGCGCACACCGACCGCCGCCGCGCGTGCTGGTGGTCGATCCGCCTCAGCGTTTGTTGCGTGATTGAGAGCGTCCGCTCCCTGGTCCTGCGTCGTCCTCTGCAGAAAGGGCTAGCTGAGCATTAGACCGCGTCCGGTGCCGAGGAAGGGGACGGACGCCGGATCGCCGTTGCCCGGTCGCCGGTCGGAGCGGGAGGCCGTGGGAGCCGGCGGGCGTGTCCGCAGCCTGCTGTTTATGGCCTCAGGCCGGCCTCAGGCCAGATCTCCGGCGTACCCGAAGAAGGGTGTTCGCCCCGGTCAGGGTGGTGGGTCGCGTGGGACTCGAACCCACAACCTACGGATTAAAAGTCCGGAGCTCTGCCAATTGAGCTAGCGACCCGTCCCGCAAGCGTACCGAGATCGGCGGGGGGTTCGCGACGTGGTTAGGGGGTCGGGGTCAGGTGGACGGGGAGGTGCTTCAGTCCGTTCTGGAAGTTGGAGGCCAGGCGGACGGGGGTGCCGGTGAGGGTGATGCGGTGGGGGAGGAGCTCGCGGAAGAGGGCGCGCATCTGGGTGCGGGCCAGGTGGGCGCCCAGGCAGAAGTGGGGGCCGAAGCCGAAGCTGACGTGGTCGTTGGGGGTGCGGGTGATGTCGAAGCGGTCGGGGGACGGGAAGACGGATTCGTCCCGGTTCGCGGAGGCGTGGTAGACGACGACCTTGTCACCGGCGTTGATCTTCTGGCCGGACAGTTCGAGGGCGGCCGTGGCGGTGCGGCGGAAGTCCATGACCGGGGGCCAGTAGCGGAGCATCTCCTCGGCGGCGGACGGGAGGAGGGACGGGTCCGCGCGGAGCCGGGCCAGTTCGGCGGGGTGTTCCAGGAGGGTGAGGAGGCCGCCGGGGATGCCGTTGCGGAGGGTCTCGTTCCCGGCGACGGCGAAGAGGAAGAACATGTTCTCGAACTCGTGGGTGGTGAGGCCGCCCTCCAGCATGCGGGACATGATGTCGCCGGACGGGTGCTTGCGCTTCTCGGCGGCCAGCGCGTGGGCGTAGGCGAACATGTCGGCGAGGGCCGTGTAGGAGCGCGGGTTGACGGGACGTCCGTCGGGGTGGGTGGTGGTGGTCGGACGGTAGTTCATCGCCTTCTGGGCCATGGGCGTCATCGAGGCGGTGTCGGCTGTGGAGAGGCCGGCGTACTCGTCGTCCTGGTAGCCGATGACGCGGGACGCCCAGTCGTAGAGGAGGCGGCGGTCGTGGTCTGGGACGCCCATGATGTGCGCCAGCGTCCAGACGGGGAGGTCGGCGGCCAGTTCGACGAAGTCGGTCTCCTCGTCCAGGGCGGAGGCGATGAGCATGCGCGCCCTGTGGTCGATCGTCTCCTCCAGGGCGCGGACGGCGCGGGGGGTGAACGCGGCGGCGACGATGCGGCGGAGGCGGGAGTGGTCGGGCGGGTCCTGGTTGAGCATCATCGCGCGGACGAACGCGAGGTCCTCGGGCGTGTCGGGGTCGCGGATCTGGGTGGCGCCGAGGTTGGAGGAGAACAGGTCCGGGGAGCGCAGGACGTGCTTGACGTCGGCGTGCCGGAAGACCGCCCAGTAGCCGGGGCCGGCGGGCCAGGGGCCCACGGCGGGTTCGGAGATCCAGGTGACCGGGGATTCGGCCCGGAGCCGCTTGAAGGTGTCGTAGGGGACCCCGGCGGCATAGGTGGCGGGCAGGAAGATCTCCTCATGCATGCCTTCAGCGTGCATCATGTCGGGATGACGGTGAAGCCCGACGAGATCCTGCAAGAGAATTTCGCGCCCTGGGTGCTGGACCTGGGCCTGGTCGCCGAGGAGGTGGGGGACGGGAAGGCGGTGCTGCGGCTGCCGTGGTCCGACCGGCTGGCCCGGGAGGGCGGCGCGCTGTCCGGGCAGGCCCTGATGGCGGCGGCCGACACGGCCGTGGTGCTGGCCGTTTCGGGCGCCAAGGGCGGGTTCGTGCCCATGACGACCGTGCAGCTCAACACGTCTTTCCAGCGGCCCGTGACGGGACGCGACGTGCTGATCGAGGTCGAGTTGACGAAGCTGGGACGGACGCTGGCGTTCGCGGAGATCGACATGACCGTGGATTCCGTGACCGTGGCCCATGCGAGCGCCGTTTACGCGATCATCGGGTGATATGAGGCGCGTTGAGAAGGTTGCTGTTCCGGACGGTGAGTTCGACCTGCACGTATGGGGAGAGCGCGGGCCGGGGGTCCTGCTCCTCCAGGAGATCTTCGGGGTGGGCGACTACATGGAGGCGGTCGCCGGGGACCTGGTGGCGCTCGGATACGTGGCGGCGGCCCCCGACATGTTCTGGCGCATCCAGCCCAACTGGACGACCGCCCACGACGAAGAGGCTGTCCCCAAGGGGATGTCGATGGTCTCCCAGTTCGACTGGGAGAAGGGCGTAGAGGACGCGGTGGCCGCGCTGGAGGTTCTCAAGGGCCTGCCAGAGGTCGGCAAGGTCGGTGTCCTTGGCTTCTGCTTCGGCGGGACGCTCGCCTATCTGCTGGCGGCGAAGACCAAGGTCGATTCCCTGGTGTCGTTCTACGGGTCTGGTGTGCCCGGAATGCTGGACCAGTTCGACGCCATCCAGGGCCCGGCGCAGTTCCACTTCGGTGGGTCCGACCCTTACATCCCCAGGGAGGACGTCGCCAGGGTGGAGCAGGCCGTGGCCGGACGGGACGACATGGAGATCCACGTCCAAGAGGACGGCGGCCACGCCTTCCACAACCGGAAGGCGCCGATGTTCTACCAGCCGGAGCCCGCCGAACGGGCCTGGCGGCTCACCGAAGACTTCCTCGCCCGAACTCTGTCATAGCGCGCTCATGCGGGTTCCAGGGTGAGGTGGGACAGTTCCTTGCGGGACGAGATGCCCAGCTTCGGGTACGCCTTGTAGAGGTGGTACTCGACCGTGCGCGGGCTCAGGAAGAGTTGGGCGGCTATCTCGCGGCTGCTGGTGCCCGCCGCCGCCAGGCGGACGACCTGGAGTTCCTGCGGGGTGAGGCGGTCGAGGAGGTCCGGGGAGGCCGGCGCGGAAGTGCCCGACTCGCCCGTGGCCCGTAGTTCGGCGCGCGCGCGTTCCAGCCATGGTGTGGCGTGGAGGCGTCCGAAGATGGACGCCGCCGAGCGGAGCGGGACGCGGGCGTCCGAGCGGCGGCGGGCACGGCGCAGGTACTCGCCGTAGAGGAGTTCGGTGCGGGCCCGCTCGAACGGCCGTGACGACTGCTCGTGTAGCCGGATGGCCTGGAGGTACGGTTCCTCGCTGTCGTTCAGCAGGGCCTCGCAATGCAGGGCCACGGCGAGAGCCCATGGTTGCTCACCTGCCTCGGCCCAGGCACGGAACCGGGAGAACGCCGTGTCCGCGAGTGCGGGCTCACCGGAACGTACCGCGGCCTCCACCTGGTCTGCGGCGTAGAGGACGTTGCCGTGCCGGTGCGGGCCGTGCGCGATCTCCTCCAGGCGGCGCAGGGCGTCGTCGTAGCGGCCGAGACCCAGGTCGAGGAGGGCGAGCGCGCCGTCGGCCGGTCCCGGCGGGGCGGAGACGGTCAGCTCGTGGAGCCGCGCCTCGTCGCCCTCGACCGCCGCGACGCGGGCCAGGACGGCGCCGAGGCGTCCCTCCCGGTGCGGCCGGCCGGTGTCGCGGGCCAGCGCGATCGCCTCGGCGACGGCGGCCTCCGCGTCCGCGTGCCGGCCGACCGCGATCAGCGTCTGCGCCTGTACCTGCAGGATCGTCGGCAGTTCGCCGACGAGGCCGTGTCGGCGGCAGTGCGCGGCCTCGGCGGCGGCCAGTTCGAGCGCCGCCGCGTCCGCGCCGGTGAGCAGCGCGAGCTGGGCGGCGCGCAGCCGGTCGCCGGTGCCGTCGCGCGCGGCGGTGATCTGTTCGGCGAGCAGCGGCAGGCCGCCCGCGTGGTCGCCGTCCGCGAGCAGCGCGAGGCCGCGGAGCGTCCGGTCGCCCGGCAGGAGTTCGGAGGCCCGCAGCACGGCGGGCAGCTCGCCGGACGTCCACCCGTACATGGCGCCGGTCCGCAGCATCGCCGCGCGCTCGTCCGCGGGGGCGTCGGCGGCGCGGTCGACGATCATGCGGGCCGCGGTGCGCGGATCGCCGCGCTCGTACTCGACGGCGGCGTGGACGCGGGCCAGCCGCGCCCGCGCGGCCGGGCACGCGGTGAGCTTCTCGGCGTGGACGGCGAGGTCCTCGGCCTCGTCCAGCCGTCCCGCCCCCAGGGTCAGCGACGCGGCGGCGGCGAGCCGGGCGGCGCGCTCCTCCCGGCCGGGCGTCAGGTCGGCGGCCTGCCGGTAGAGCGCGGCGGCCGTCGCGTGCCCGGCACGGCAGCGGGCGCGTTCGGCGGTCTCCTGCAGCTCGGTGGCGACGGCCTCGTCCGGGGCCAGGGCGGCGGCGGCGCGGTGCCGCGCGCGGCAGTCGAGGTCGTCGGCGGACTCGGCGAGCGCCCGGTGGACCTCGACGCGCCGCGCCGCGGTCGCGCCCTGGTACGCGGCCGCCCGGATCAGCGGATGCCGGAACGCGATGCTGTGCCCGGTGACCTCCACCAGCCGGGCGCATTCGGCCGCCCCCAGGTCGGCGAGGCCGGTGCCGAACGTGGCGGCGGCGGAGAGCAGGCTCGGCATGTAGCCGCGCCCCTCCGCCGCCGCGATCAGCAGCATCAGCCGGGCCTTCTCCGGCAGCCGGGCGATCTGCGCCTGGAACGACCCGAGGACGCGGTCGGCGACGGGCAGCGGCGTGCCCTCGGGCGGACGTTCCCCGGTGGCGGCGAACTCCTGCAGCGCGAGCGGGTTGCCGGCCGCCTCCCGCAGCACCCGGGCGCGGACGAGCGGCGGCAGGTCGCGCGCCGCGAGGAGCCGTTCGGCGTCGTGCCGGTCGAGCCGGCCGAGCCGCAGTTCGGGCAGGCCGGTGCCGGTGAACGCCTCGTCCCGCGCGGCGAACAGCATGACGACGCCCTCGGCGGCCAGCCGCCGCGCCGCGAACAGCAGCGCCTCGCCGGTCGCCGTGTCGAGCCAGTGCGCGTCGTCGACGACGGCGAGGACGGGGCCGTCCTCGGCGAGGTCGGCGAGCAGCGTCAGCACGGCGAGGCCGGTGCTGAATCGGCCCTGCCCGGCGGACGTCTCGCCGAGCGCGGCGCGCAGCGCGCCCGCCTGCGCGGGCGGGAGCGCGTCCAGCCGGTCGCGGACGGGCCACAGCATCTGGTTGAGGCCGGCGAACGCGATGCCGGACTCCGCCTCGATCCCGGTCGCCCGCAGCACCCGCGGCACGCGGCCGGCGGCCTGCGCGAGGAGCGCCGACTTGCCGATGCCGGCCTCGCCGCGCAGCACGAGGACGCCGCTGCGCCGGTGGTCGCGTGCGCCGTCGATCAGTGAGGTGAGCCGCGCCAGTTCGTCGTTCCGCCCGTAGAGCACGGCTCCAAACTACGGGGCCGGATACCGAAACCCTACGGATTCGCCCCGTGCCCGGTGGCTCGTACGTTCTTGATCAGCGATAACGCCGTCTGGAGGATGTCATGCAGGAACTGTTCGAGCCGCTGTCGGCCGGGAAGCTGGAGTTGCCCAACCGCCTGGTGATGGCCCCGATGACCCGCAGCCGGGCCGGCGCGGACGGCACCGTCGGCGAGCTGCACGCCGAGTACTACCGGCAGCGCGCCGGTGCCGGGCTGATCATCACGGAGGGGACGCAGCCGAGCGTCCGGGGCCAGGGGTACATCCTGACGCCGGGCCTGCACTCGGACGACCAGGTGGCGGCGTGGCGGACGGTGACCGGCACCGTGCACGCCGAGGGCGGGCGGATCTTCGCGCAGCTGATGCACGCCGGGCGCGTCGGCCACCCCGTCCTGTACCCGGACGGAGGGCTGCCGCTGGGCCCGTCGCCGATCGCGTCCGGGGAGCAGTTGTTCACCCCCGAGGGGATGCTCGACCATCCCGTCCCGCGGGAGATGACCCTGGACGACATCGCGCGGGCGGTCGAGGAGTTCGGCGGCGCGGCGCGCAACGCGATCAGGGCCGGGTTCGACGGGGTCGAGCTGCACGGCGCGAACGGCTACCTGATCCAGCAGTTCCTCGCGGACGGCAGCAACGTCCGGACCGACGCCTACGGCGGGACGGCCGGGAACCGCATCAGGTTCGCCGTCGAGGCCGTCCGGGCGGCGGCGGACGCGATCGGGCCGGAGCGGGTGGGCCTGCGCGTGTCGCCGGGCGGCAGGGCGAGCGGCGTCAGCGAGAGCGACACGCCCGAGCTGTACTCGGCGCTGGTCGCCGCCCTCGCGCCCCTCGGTCTCGCCTACCTGCACGTCCTGGAGGAGGGCGACCGGGAGACGACGCGGCGGATCCGCGCGGAGTGGCCGGGGACGCTGATCCTGAACCCGCATCCGACGCCGGAGTCGTTCCCCGCGAAGCCGGAGGACGGGGCCGAGGCGCTGCGGGACGGGGTGGCCGACGCGATCGCCTTCGGGGAGTTGTGGCTCGCCAACCCCGACCTGCCCGCCCGCATCAGGGCCGGCGGCCCCTACAACAAGGCCGACCGGGCGACGTTCTACGGCGGCGACCACCGCGGCTACACCGACTACCCGACACTGGGCTGAACGGGGGCGCCGAGCAGGGGAAAGGCCCCGCACCGGGCCGAGTGCGGGGCCTTTTCGCGGCAGGGTCAAAGACCCGGCCGGACCGCGCCGCTGAAGTGGCGCTTGTAGTACCTCGTCAGCTTGATCTTCTGGACCCGCTTGCCGGAACTCGGCGCGTGGATCATGTAGCCGTGCCCGGCGTAGATCCCCATGTGGGACCGGCCGCCGTAGAAGAAGAGGAGGTCGCCCTTCACGGCGCCCTTCCAGGAGACCTTCTTCCTGACCGCGCGGTAGATCTGCTGGGTGGTGCGGGGCAGTTTCACCCCGGCCTTGCGCCAGGCGCCGCCGGCGAGGCCGGAGCAGTCCCAGTAGTAGGGCCCGGTCCCGCCGTAGCGGTACGGGTCGCCGATCTGCTTCGCCGCGTACTTCACGGCGTAGGCCGCGCGCTTCTTCTGCCTGGCGGCCCGGGACTGCTGCGCGGTGACCTGCGCGGGGACCGTCGCGGCCGCGGGCACCGCCGCCGACAGGGCCGCGGTCTTCTGCGGCGGGGCCGTCGCCTCGACCGGCCCTGCGGCGAGGACGCCCGCGCCGGACGCCGCGGTGGTGGTGAGGATGAGGCCGCCGGTGGCGATTCCGGTCTTCAGGGTGTTTCGGGGGGTATGCAGAATGACTCCAGACCTCGCGGGTGATGCCTACCGGGCAGCCGTCACCCACCGGTCGTTCATGGGGGTTCTGGATGCGCGCGGCCGTTTCCGGAGCGTCATTGTTCGTAAACGCAGTGGAATTTCGGCCGCTTCCGGCTCCGTGCCTCTCGGCTGCACGGACTCGGCGATTCGACGGCGGCTTCCGGGCGGGGCCGGGGGAACGACCTGGGGGTCCGCTCCGGCCGTCCTCGGACGACCGGGCGCGTCGCCGCCGCGCGTCGGGGTGCGTGTTCTGTTATCCGGTTCCTGCCGGGACCTGTCGCCCGGCCGGCTGCTGTGCCGCATGAACCGGGCAGGAAGCTAGCCAGGGCCTGTCGAATCTGGCAAATCACGAAGCTATTTCGATCAGGTGCGGGCGGTCCGAATGAGACGGCGGTCCACCGCGCTGCCTGGATCAATTCAAAGCGCCTTCAGTGAATTGTGAAGTGGATCACAGATCCGCCCGGACATCGTGGTTCATTTACCGACCTGTGATTTGCCGCACATTTGGAGTCGCCCGGAGGGAGACCGGATCCGGCCACGCCCGGCCGTTGCGGACACCGCCGCGCTCCCTGTAGTTGAAGGAGATTCATGTTCGGTGCCCGGAGGGAGACCCGTGTTCGGCACGTCGAGCAGAGCACGCATCGTCCGCGTCCTGACCGCTCTCACCCTCGTCCTCACCCTGACCGCCCCGCCCGGGGCGTCCGCCGAGGCGAGGCCCGCGACCGTCAGGTTCCCGCCCGGTTTTCTCTGGGGCGTGTCCACCTCCGGCTTCCAGAGCGAGGGACACTTCCCCGATAGCAACTGGACGAGGAACTCCGACCGCAAGGCGGACCCCTACGGCAACTCCGTGGACTTCCGGCACCGCTACCCGTCCGACCTGAAGCTCGCCAAGGGCCTCGGCGTGAACGTCTTCCGGACGTCCATCGAGTGGGCCCGGGTCGAGCCGCGCCGGGGCCACCGCGACCCGAAGGCGCTCGCCTACTACGACGACCTCGTGCGCCGCATCAAGGCGAACGGGATGCGGCCCATGCTCACCCTCGACCACTGGGTGTATCCCGGCTGGGTCGTCGACCAGGGCGGCTGGAGCAACCCCCGCACGCGCGACGACTGGCTCCGCAACGCGCGCTTCGTCGTCAACCGCTACAAGGGCCAGGGCGTCATCTGGATCACGTTCAACGAGGCCACCATCCCCATCTTCAAGGAGATGACCGCCCACCCCGGCCAGATGATGCAGATACGCGACGCCTTCATCAAGGCCCACCGGTCCGCCTACGACATGATCCACAAGATCGACCCGGGCGCCCCCGTCTCCAGCAACGTCGCCTATGGGTCGGTCCTCAACGGCTTCTTCGACGCGGCCCTGTTCAACGATGCCGCCGACAAGCTCGACTTCATCGGCATCGACTACTACTACGGCGCCAACCTGCAGAACTTCACCTCGGCGCACATGCTCACCGGAGAGCCCTGGAAGGTGGACCCGGAGCCGGAGGGGCTGTACTACGTCCTCAAGAACTACCAGCGGCGGCTCCCGCACCTGCCCGTGTACATCGTCGAGAACGGCATGGCGACCGACAACGGCAAGCCGCGCAAGGACGGCTACACGCGCTCGGACAATCTCCGCGACCACATCTACTGGATCCAGCGTGCGATGGCCGACGGCGTGAAGATGATGGGCTACAACTACTGGAGCCTCACCGACAACTACGAGTGGGGCATTTACCGGCCACGGTTCGGCCTCTACACGGTGGACGTGCTGACAGACCCGACCTTGACGCGCCGCCCGACCGACGCCGTCCCCACCTACCGGTCGATCATCGCGAACCGGGGCGTTCCGTCCGGGTACGTCCCGGTGCGCAAGCCGGGCTGGTGCTCGATCGAGGATCCCGTCGCGACCTGCCTCGGCACGACCCCCACACCGCCCGCATGACCTGGACACCGCCCGCATGACCCGCGCGTCCCCGGGTACCGCCACCGCGACCGCAATCGACCAGGGGACGCGTGGGACGTGCAGACGGAGCCGAGCACCCCGACACGCGGGTCCGGCCTCCCGAGGTCCGGCTCGGCCGGCGTCGTGGACGGCTTGCTGACGGCTCTGAAACGGGCCGCCGCCGCGCTCCGCGAGGCCGGCATCGACTACGCGCTCGCGGGCGGATTCGCCGCGTACGCGCATGGCGCGGCCCTACCCACCCATGACGTCGACTTCGTGGTGCGTGAGCGGGACGTCCAGGTGGCCTTGGGCGCACTGGCCGACGCGGGCATGACGCATGTGGAGAGCCCGGAGAACTGGCTGGCGAAAGTGTGCGATGGGGAGCACTACATCGACCTCATCCACACCCCGTCCGGCCGACCGGTGGACGGAGAACTGCTGGGGCGGGCTGAGGAGATGACGGTCGGGGCGGTGTTCATGCCCGTCCTGACCGCCACCGACCTGATCATCATGCGGGTGCTGGCGTTCACCGAGACCGCCTGCGACTTCAGCGCGTTCCTGCACGTCGGCCGGGCCCTGCGGGAACAGGTGGACTGGCGCCGGGTTGCCGCGCAGACCGCGCAGTCCCCGTACGCCCATGCCTTCCTGACGCTGCTGGCCCGGCTCGGAGTGATCGAGGAGGACGCACTGTGACCGGCATGTCGGAGTATCTGGCCGCGCACATCCAGGAGCGGCTCGCGGCGGACGCCTACGAGCTCGGCATCCGCGTGGACGTCCGTGGTGACGTCGTCCATCTGCGCGGCGAGGTGATGAGCGAGCAGCGGCGCCGGGAGGCCGAGGAGGCCGCCCGCGCCGCCGCCGAGGGCCGCGAGATCTGCAACGAGCTGCACGTCGTCGCGGTCGCCGAACCGGAGGCTGAGGAGCGGCTCTCATGATCCGGGTGGCGGCGGCCGGGGACCTGCACGTGGGGCCGGAGGTGGCGGGTGCGTACCGGGCGCGGCTGTCCGCGCTCGCCGGCCAGGCGGACGTGTTCCTGGTCGCCGGCGACCTGACCCGGCACGGGACGGCCGAGGAGGGCCGGATCGCCGCCGGTGAGCTGCGCGATCTCGGCGTCCCGGTGATCGCCGTGCTCGGCAACCACGACTACCACTCGGGTGCCGAGGAGGAGATCACGGGCGTCCTGCGGGACGCCGGCGTGACCGTCCTCGAAGGCGGCGGGACGGTCCTCGACTGCACCGGGACACGGCTCGGCATCGCGGGCGGCAAGGGCTTCGGCGGCGGGTTCGAGGGCCGCTGCGCCAGCGACTTCGGCGAGCCCGAGATGAAGGCGTTCGTCCGGCACACCAGGGACTTCGCGGAACGGCTCGGCGCCTGCCTCCAGGACCTGGACGCCGACGTGACGGTCGCCCTCACGCACTACTCGCCGTCCGCCGACACCCTCGAAGGGGAGCCGCTGGAGATCTACCCGTTCCTCGGCAGCTACCTGCTGGGCGAGGCGATCGACGCGGCCGGCGCCGACCTCGCCGTCCACGGCCACGCGCACAAGGGGACGGAGAAGGGCCTCACGTCCGGCGGGGTACGGGTGCGGAACGTGGCGCTGCCGGTGATCCAGCACGCCTACGCCCTGTACCGCCTGGACGTCCCCGAAGCCACATTCCGCCGCAGCGTCCGGGAACGCGTCTCCGCCTGGTGACGTTCGCTCTACGTGATGCCGGTGGGCGGTCGCGAGATCACGAGAGGGGGAGTGGTCTCGCGGCCGTCCCACCACCCAGGCCGCCGAGCGGTAGAGGCACTGGCGGCCGTCGAGCCCCGGATACACGAGGCCCTTGCCGGCCCTCTGCCGTCCGTATCCCGGCTCCCAGGGTCGCTACGTTGCAGGTCCATCAGCCCGGATGTATCTCCCCGCCGGCCGGTACGAGCGTCTGGCCGGTGTAGTAGGAGGACAGGCGGTTGGACGCGAAGAACACATAGGACGGCGCGATCTCGTCGGGATCGGCGTCACGTCCCATCGGTGCGTTCTTGCCGAAGCTCTCGACGCGTTCCTCGTCGAACGTCGCGGGAATGAGCGGTGTCCAGACCGGGCCGGGCGCGACGCAGTTGACGCGGATCTCCCGGTCCATGAGGTTCTGGGCGAGACTCGCCGCGAGGGACATCACGGCGCCCTTGCTCGCGGAGTAGTCGATGAGCGTCTTGTTGCCGCGCAGCCCGTTGATCGACCCGGTGATGATGATGGACGAGCCCGGCCCCATGTGGTCGAGGGCCTCCTGGACCGTCCAGAACACCGCGAACACGTTCACCTCGAACGTCCGGCGGAGCTGCGCGTCGTCGATCTCCCGGACGTCCTTCACCGGCTCCTGTGTGCCGTGGTGCAGGACGAGCACGTCCAGCCCGCCGAGGTCGCGGACGGTGTGCTCGACGACCTCGCGGCAGTGCCGCTCCTCGGCCATGTCGCCGCCGAACATGACGCAGCGCCGTCCCGCGGCCTCGACCAGGGACGCGGTGTGCCGGGCATCGTCGTCCTCCTCCAGGTACGTGATCGCGACATCGGCGCCCTCCTTGGCGAACGCGACCGCAGTGGCGCGCCCGATGCCGGAGTCGCCGCCGGTGATCAGCGCCCGGCGCCCTTGCAGCAGGTCGCTGCCGGTGTGGTCGCGCATCTCGTCGCGGGGTTCGGGTGCCATGTCCTCCGTCCGGCCGGGGTAGGACTGGCTCTGTGCGGGTCGCTCGCTCATGTGCAGGCGGGTGCCCGTGGCCGGGAGGGGCAAACGCGCCCCCTAGTGTGACCCATGGGTAACCACGCGCGCCCGTGATCGCCGGGGTGTGAGCGGTGCGTGCGACGCCGTCTGGATAGCATCACCCCGAACCACATTCGGTCCCTCACGTAAGGTGTCGCTTATGGACCTGAACGGAGTTTCCGCCGTCGTATCCGGTGGCGCGAGCGGCCTCGGCGAGGCCACCGTCCGCGCGCTGGCCGCCGAAGGCGCCAAGGTGGTCGTCGCCGACCTCAACGAGGACAAGGGCAAGGCCGTCGCCGACGAGGTCGGCGGCGTCTTCGTCAAGACGGACGTGTCGAACGAGGAGCAGGTGCAGGCCGCCGTCCAGGCCGCCGTCGACACCGGCGCCCCGCTGCGCGTCATCGTCAACAGCGCGGGCATCGGCTGGGCGTCGCGGACCGTGAACCGCGACGGCAGCCCGCACGACCTCGCGTCCTACGAGACCGTCATCCGGATCAACCTCATCGGCACCTTCAACCTGATGCGGATCGGCGCCGCCGCCATGGCCAAGACCGAGCCCGCCGACGCCGACGGCCAGCGCGGCGTGGTGATCAACACCGCGTCCGTCGCCGGCATCGAGGGGCAGACCGGGCAGGTCGCCTACTCGGCGTCCAAGGGCGGCATCATCGGCATGACGCTGCCCGCCGCGCGCGACCTCGCCGCGGTCGGCGTCCGGGTCAACACCGTCTGCCCCGGCATCATCGACACCCCGATCTACGGCGAGGGCGAGGGCGCGGAGGCGTTCAAGGCCAAGCTCGCCGCGCCCGTCCCGTTCCCGAAGCGGATGGGCAAGGCGTCGGAGTTCGCGCACCTCGTCAAGTCCCTGATCGAGAACGACTACATGAACGGCGAGACGATCCGCTTCGACGGCGGCATCCGCTTCCAGCCGAAGTGAGGCACGCATGTCCGAAGCTGTTCTGACCGAGGAAGACGGCGCCGTCCTCATCGTCACCATCAACCGCCCCGAGGCCCGCAACGCGGTCAACGGCGAGGTGGCGAAGGGTCTCGCGGCGGCCGTGGACGAACTCGACTCCCGCAAGGACCTGTCCATCGGCATCCTCACCGGCGCCGGCGGGACGTTCTGCGCGGGCATGGACCTCAAGGGCTTCCTGACCGGTGACAACCCGACCGTCGAGGGCCGCGGGTTCGCCGGCATCACCGAGCGTCCGGCGGCCAAGCCGCTGATCGCCGCGGTCGAGGGCTACGCCCTGGCCGGCGGCTGCGAGGTCGCGCTGTCCTGCGACATGATCGTGGCCGCGCGGGACGCGCAGTTCGGGCTGCCCGAGCCGAAGCGCGGCCTCGTCGCGGGGGCCGGCGGCCTGCTGCGGCTGCCGCGGCGCATCCCGTTCCACATCGCCATGGAGATCGCCCTCACCGGCGACAAGTACCCGGCGGAGCGGATGGCCGAGGTGGGGCTCGTCAACCGGCTCGCCGAGCCGGGCGGCGCGCTCGCCGCGGCGAGGGAACTGGCCCTGAAGGTCGCCGAGAACGCCCCGCTGGCGCTCGCGGCGACCAAGAGGGTCATCGTCGAGTCCGCCGACTGGACGGCCGAGGAGGCGTGGAAGAAGCAGCAGGACATCATCCTGCCCGTCTTCACGTCCAAGGACGCCCAGGAGGGCCCGGCGGCGTTCGCCCAGAAGCGCAAGCCGAACTGGAAGGGCGAATAGCCTCTCCCGTGCAGGACGCCCGGAACCGCCCGGTTCTGGGCGTCTTGACGTCTGTGACCCATGTGCCTGGTGCGTCCTGATCCGGCCGGATCGGGGGTTCCGCTTACCCGGAAGTAAGTAATGCCGTACTCTTTGGCGCACGCTTGCTGTGATCTTGGGAGTGGGAGCATATGAGACGCAACGCGGCGCTGGTGGCCGCCACCGCCCTGGCCTGCGGCGCCGGGACGGTCGCGCTGGCCGCCCCGGCGAACGCGGCCGGCTGGAGGAACATCTCCAGCGCGGCCCTGAGCTACAACGGCAGCCTCGACCGGGTCGACTTCGGCGCGAAGAACGCCGGATGGGCCGTCGGCGCCGCCGGCTCCTTCTTCAGCCCCCAAGCCAAGATCGTCCGGTGGACCGGCTCCGCCTGGGCCGCCGACAAGAGCCCGGTCGGCTTCACCCCGACCGACGTCGCCGTCTCCAGCGGGTCCAAGGCATGGATCATCGGCTACAACCTGGGCGGCACCCTCGGCCTCTACTGGAACGGCACCAAGTGGAGCCAGGTCGCCTACCCGATGGTGGGCTTCCCGACCGCCGTGTCCGCCGCCCCCGACGGCGCCGCCTACTCCATCGCCGGCGCCGACGCCGCCTCCGGCGGATTGAGCGCCGTCCTCCGCTGGACGGGCAGCGCGTGGGCCGAGACCAAGGTCCCACTGCCGGCGTCCTCGTCCATCACCGCGGTGGACGTCCGCGCCAAGAACGACGTGTGGCTCGCCGGCTCCACGTCCGCCACCGGCACGTCCGTGACCGGCCTGGTGATGCACTTCAACGGCACGTCCTGGAAGAAGATCGACGTCCCCGGCTCCCTGGGCGTCCCCGGCTACCAGGGCACCCTGCACCGCATCGTCGCCAACTCCCCGACGAACGTCTACGTCCTGCGCGTCCGGCAGAACGCCCAGATCACCAACGCGATCCAGCGCTACAACGGCTCGACCTGGAAGACGGTCAGCACCCCGCTGAACGCGGCCGGCATCGGCCTGTCGTCCGACGCCAGGGGCGGTGTGGTCATGCTCCCGATCACCACCGGGACCAAGACCCAGTACATGCACTACAACGGCTCGTCCTGGACGACCCTGAACGGCCCCGCCCGCACCGGCACCGTCCAGGCCACCGACGCCGACCCGCGCCCCGGCACCACCGCCATCGTGAGCGTCGGCACCGCCTCCCACCCCGACAAGAAGACCCCCTTCATCGAGTACTTCAGCTGACCCGACCCCGGACCTCCCGTCCCGCCCACCCGGCCGGACGGGCGTCCGCGTCCCCGGCCCCCACCCTTCGATCACGGTGCGCGGCGAACCCTAAGTGGAACGGGGGACTGCTAAGAGGCGCCGTTCCGCCGTCCGCCCAAGCGCGACGATGCCCCCGGGAGGATTCCCGGGGGCATCGAAGAGCCGGAGTCGCTACCGCATCACGCCGTCGGACCTGGCGACCAGACGGGCCAGATGCCCGGCCATCTCCTCCTGGCGAGCGGCGATCTTGCCGATCTCGCCCAGCAGCAGATTGACGGCCGATCCCAACTCCTGCTTGAGGTGGTCCTTGGTGACCAGGTCCTTGAGGTCGTCCTTGGTGGCCAGGTCGGCCAGGGTGACCTGTTCCAGGGGCTTCGACACCATGACGGGATGCTACCTCTCCTTCAAGTTCCGGCACCTCCGCCGGACGGGGGGAAGCTCCATCCTCCCACACGTCGGGACTCTCCGTGTCCAAGTGATCACATAGAGCTTTGCTTTGTTGCCTGCGCGGAACCCTGTCGGACGCGGCTGCCATCCGGCGCCTGTTCGGGCGATGGCGGCTCGGGAGGGGGTCAGTCCCAGCGGGTGGAGCGTTGGCGTTTGACCGAGGAGCGGCGTTTCTTGTTCTCCAGGCGGCGCTCGTTGATTCCCCTCGGGACCTTCTTGGGGATGCGCTTCTTCGGGGGCGGGGCCGTCGCCTCGGCGAGGAGCGTCGCCAGGCGGGTGCGGGCGGCGTCCCGGTTGCGCTGCTGGGAGCGGTACTCCTCCGCGCGGATCGTGAGGACGCCGCGGACGAGGCGGCCGGCGAGACGGTCCAGGGCGCGGGCTCGGAGGGGTTCGGGGAGGGACGGGGAGTTCGCGACGTCGAAGGAGAGTTCGGCGGCGGTGGCGCTGGTGTTGACGTGCTGCCCGCCCGGGCCCGAGGAGCGGGAGAAACGCCAGCTGAGCTCGGACTCGGGGATGGAGACCGAGCCGCGGACGTGGATCTGGCCGGGCATGTCCCCATTGTCGCAGGCAGGTGTGATCTTGTCGCTCGATTAACACCCCACTGGTGACAACTGCAAGTACTTACTTACAATGATCGGCATGACCGAAGGACTCTTCCGGGACGGCGACCTCATCCGCGTCATCGCGCAGGAGGGCGCGCTCATCGCGGCGGGCGGGGCGGCCTCGCTGCTGCAGACGGCGCATCCCAAGGTGGCGCAGGGCGTGTACGACCACAGCTACACGGCGGACGATCCGCTCCGGCGCCTGCGCAACACGATGGGGTGGCTCTACACGGTGCAGTTCGGGACGCGGGAGGAGGCCGAGACCCTCAGCGCGCTCGTCACGAAGGGACATGAGGCCATCACCGGACCCGGCTACGAGGCCAACGATCCCGAGTTGCAGGTGTGGGTCGCGTCCACGCTGTTCGCGGTGGCGACGCAGTTCTACCAGTTGCTGTTCCGCCGGACGTTCACCGAGGCCGAGCTTGCGGAGTTCTACGGGCAGAGCAAGGTCTACGCGACCATCCTGGGCTGCCCCGAGGAGCGGATGCCGGGGACCTACCGGGAGTTCCGCGCGTACTACGCGGACATGCTCAACGGCCTGGAGATCAGCGACGCGTCGCGGGCGATCGCGGCGCGGGTGCTGCGCCCGAAGCTGCCCGGCGGGCCGCTGCACGCACCCGGTCTGATGGCGATCCGGCTGCTCACGGCGGGGCTGACGCCGCCGCCGATCCGCGAGCAGTACGGGTGGAAGTGGGACGCGGGACGGGAGCGGCGGTTCCGGCTTCTCATCGCCGCGCTGGCCCTGGTGTATCCGCGGCTGCCGGTGCGGGTCCGGACGCTGCCGAGGGAGTACTACCTGCACTCGACGCGGCAGACGCTGGCCAAGATGAAGCGGAAGCCCGCGATCGGGGTGCGGAGCTGAACGGCCGCGTGACCCGTGGAAGGGCCACGCGGCGAAGCTGGCCAGGGCGCGGGCTCCCGGTTTCCGTCGAAACCGGGGCGCGCCCTGTACGACCACCTAAGCGCACTTTCCTGAACGTTTCCTGAATGCCGCTAGTCCTCGTCCATGGGGAGGACGACCCTGAACGTCGCCCCGCCGCCCGGAGCGGAGCCGGCCTCCACGAGCCCGTCGTGCGCGGCGACGATCGCGGCGACGATCGCGAGGCCGAGGCCGGTGCCGCCGTAGTCGCGGGAGCGGGCCTTGTCCGCCCGGTAGAACCGCTCGAAGACGCGTTCTGCCTGCTCAAGGGAGAGGCCGGGCCCCTCGTCCGCGACCGCGACGACCGCCGCCGGGGCGCCGCGCAGCGTGCCGGGGGCGAGCCGCACCTCGACCGGCGTGCCCCGCGGGGTGTGCGCGATCGCGTTGTTCAGCAGGTTGCCGATCACCTGGCGCAGCCGCGGTTCGTCCCCCCGCACCTGGTACGCCAGCCCTCCCTCGACCGAAAGGTCCATCTTGCGTTCGGGTGCAAGAACTCTCGCCTCCTGGACGGAGTCGGCCGCGACGGCGAGCAGATCGACCGGGCGCCGCTCGAACGGGCGCTGCCGGTCCAGCCGGGCGAGCAGCAGCAGGTCCTCCACGAGCAGCCCCATCCGGGACGCGGCCTCCTCGATGCGGCCGATCAGCCGGTCCAGTTCCGCCGGGCCGCGGGCCGCGCCCTGCCGGTAGAACTCGGCGAAACCGCGGATCGCGGTCAGCGGGGTGCGCAGCTCGTGGCCGGCGTCCGCGACGAACCGCCGCATCCGCTCCTCCGACCGCAGCGCCCTCTCCTGGGACCGCCGCGCCGCCGCCTCCGACTCGGCGCGGGCCCGGAACGCCGCCTCGATCTGCCCGAGCATCGTGTTCAGCGACCGGCCGAGCCTGCCCATCTCCGTTCGCGGATCACCTTCCGGGACACGCCGGGACAGGTCACCGGCCGCGATCGCGCCCGCGGTCTCCTCGACGGCCGCGAGCGGACGCAGGCTCGCCCGCACGACCCACACCCCCAGCGCGGCCAGCACGGCCAGCACCAGCAGCCCCACGGTGGTGTCGATCACCACGAGCCGCCGGACGGTGCGGTCCACCTCGTCCAGGCTGAACGCCAGGATGAGTACGCCGCCGGGCAGCGGCTCGGCCAGGATGCGCCATTGTGAGCCGCGTGTTCCGGATACGGTGACCGGGCGGCCGATGTACTTGTTCAGGTTTGCCGGGAGTCGTGGACGGCCGGTCTCTCCCCATGCCGGGTTCTGGCCGAGTGCTCGTCCGTCGTCGGTGCGGACCTGCCCGTACATCTCGCTGGGGATGCGCACGACGATGTTGTCCTCGCCGCGCCGCAGTTGCGGGGCGGCCTGGCCGATCGCCCGTTCCACCGAGCCGCGCAGCTGGTCGTCGGTCCGCCCGATCAGGTACTGGCGCAGGACGGACGCGCCCGCCGCGCTCATCACCGTCATCCCGAGCGTGACCAGGACGAGCATGCCCGCGATCAGCTTGAGGCGCAGCGACGTCCGTCCCCATGACTGCGCCAGGGCGCGGCGCGGCGAGCGGGAGGGGCCGCGGGTGCCGGCCCGTTCCGGCGTCTCCGGCCGGGCCTGGGCGGACACCGGGACGCGGGTTTCCATCAGCCCGATCTCGACGGCTCACGCAGGACGTAACCCACGCCGCGCAGCGTGTGGATGAGGCGCGGCTCGGAATTGTCGACCTTGCGGCGCAGTGCGGACACGTACGACTCGACGATGCCCGCGTCGCCGCGGAAGTCGTAGTTCCACACGTGGTCGAGGATCTGCGCCTTGGACAGGACCCGCCCCGCGTTGGCCATGAAGTAGCGCAGCAGCTTGAACTCGGTCGGCGACAGCTGGATCGCGCGCCCGCCGCGCCACACCTCGTGGCTGTCCTCGTCCAGTTCCACGTCCGCGAACACCATGCGCGGCGGGGGATCGGTCACGCCGCCGCGGAACCGGCGCAGCACCGCGCGGATCCGGGCGATGACCTCCTCCAGGCTGAACGGCTTGGTGACGTAGTCGTCGCCGCCGATCGTCAGCCCCTTGATCCTGTCCTGCACGGCGTCCCGCGCGGTCAGGAACAGCACGGGCGTGTGGTCGCCGCCGGACCGCAGCCGCCGCGCGACGTCGAACCCGTCGATGTCGGGCAGCATCACGTCGAGGACGATCAGGTCCGGGCGGTGCCGCCGCGCCGACCGCACCGCGTCCGCCCCGTTGGTGGCCGTGATCACGTCGAACCCGGTGAAGCGCAGGCTGCCGGCGAGAAGCTCCAGGATGTTGGGCTCGTCCTCGACGACGAGAAGGGTCGCCTCCGCCGTCGCCCTGCCGCCGCTGTTCGCCGTCCGTTCAGGCAATTGCACAGTCCCCCTCCGCATTGTCGCAGAGGATCCCATTCCAACCTGAACGCCCCCTGAAAGCCCAGGGAGGCGTAGGGGCGGGCCTACCGGCGGAGGCCGCGGATCGCCCGCATGGCCTCCCGCCGGGCATCACCGGACAGGACGTCGACGTAAACGCGGCCGTCCAGGTGGCCGCACTCGTGCTGCAGGCAGCGGGCGAAGTACCCGGTGCCCTCCACGCGGACGGGCCCGCCCTTCATGTCCACGCCCTCGACGACGGCGTGCGCGTAGCGCGGCGTCTCGAACCGCAGGCCCGGCAGGGACAGGCAGCCTTCCGACTCGACCAGCCGCTCGCCGTCGGCCACCACCAGTTCCGGGTTGACGACATGACCGATGTGGCGGCGTCCCCTGTCGTCCTCGCAGTCGTACACGAACACCCGCAGGCCGACCCCGATCTGGTTGGCGGCCAGCCCGGCGCCGTTCTCCTCGTACATGGTGACGAACATGTCGTCGACGAGCCGCTCCAGGGACGCGTCGAACGTCCGGACCGGATCGCACTCGGTCCGCAGCACCGGATCCCCGAGAGACCTGACCGGCCGGACGTTCCCACGCCGCGAATGGCTCCGCTTCCTCACGCGAAGATCCTAAGCGCCCCCGAGGAACCGCCTGCCCCCGCCCGCGCGACGGAGTGCCCAGGGGTCGCCCCCTGGGCACTTCCTACAGTTCGATGGGGCCGCGCGATTGCTGGGGCGGGACCGGCGGCTGGGGCGGGGTGTGGTCCTCGGCCGGCCGGGCGGGCTTGGCCTGCGGCGGGGCGGGCGTTTCGGTGGCCGGGGGCTCGGGCTTCTTCATCGACGGTGCGGGTGCGGCCTGCGGTGCGGTGGCCGGGGCCGGAGCCGGGGCCGGGGCCGGCTTGGGCGCCGGGGCGGGCTTGGGGGCCGCGGCCGGCATCGGCTTGGCGGCGGACGCCTGCTTGCGGGGAGTGCTCTGGCGGACGGCGTCCTCGACCATCTTCTCCAGCGGGCCCGCCTCGTTCTCGGCGGTGAGCAGCCGGTGCAGGGTGTCGCTGATCTCGGTGAGGCGCTGCAGGGCCTGGGTGTGGTTCTTGGTGAGCGCGGTGAGCCGCTGCGTGGCGCCCTCGTTGATCACGCTGGCGCGGCGTTCGGACGCGGTGAGGGTGCGCTCGGCCTCCAGCCGCGCGCTCGTCACCGTCTGCTCGGCCTCCTGCTTGGCCGACGACAGGACGCCCTCCGACTCCTTCTTGGCGGACGCGAGCACGTGCTCGGCCTTCTCCTGCGCCTGCGCGAGGTTCTTGTCGGCGTGCGCGCGGGCCTCGTCGATGATCCGCTTGGACTCCCGCTCGGCGTCCTCGCGGATCTCCGCCCCCTTGGACTCGGCCTGGGCGACCTTGTCCTGGGCCTCGTCCTCGGCGAGGTTGATGATCTGCCGGAGGCGGTCGCTGAGGTCGTCGCCGGTGGGCTTGCGCGCCTCCCTGAGCTCGGCCATCTCGCGGCGGATGCGCTCGGCGTCGTCCTGGGCACGGGCGAGCCGCGCCTCCAGTTCGCGGTGCTTCTGCTGGGCGCGGGCGATGTAGTCGTCGACCTGGCGGCGGTTGTAGCCGCGCATGACGATCTCGAAGGACTCTTCTTGGAGGAGATTCGGCAGGATCTCTTCGTTGCTCATGGTGCCTTGGGGGGTCGTTGGCGGGGGTCATCACCCCGTCAGGGTCGGACGCGATAGCAGCCACACCCGCCTGAGCGGGCCCACATGGAAACGTCAGGACGACTCTCGTCCGGTCCACCCCGTTCGTGCAACCGGAACGCGCTTCTTGCTGCCGTTTCTTCATCTGGATGGAGTCGCCAAACTATCTAATCCCGGCAGAATCCGCGCCCCTCGCGGGATGGTGTGTCGGGCCGGAACCGGACCCGCGGGGCCGGGGCGCCGTCCAGGACGGGGCGGGACGCGTCCTAGCATCGGCGCCATGAGCTACCTGGGAGCATTGGGTGAGGACCGGCCGAAGATCCACCCCGAGGCGTGGGTCGCGCCGGGTGCGGTCGTGGTCGGGCGGGTGACGCTGGGCCGCGCGTCCAGCGTCTGGTACGGCTCGGTGCTGCGCGGCGACGACGAGGAGATCGTGGTCGGCGACGAGTGCAACATCCAGGACCTCAGCTGCCTGCACGCCGACCCGGGCATGCCCGCGGTCCTGGAGGACCGCGTCAGCCTGGGCCACAAGGCGATGGTGCACGGCGCGCACGTCGAGACCGGCGCGCTCATCGGCATCGGCGCGATCGTGCTGAACGGCGCCCGCATCGGGTCCGGGACGCTGATCGCCGCCGGCGCGCTGGTGCCGCCCGGCAAGACGATCCCGGCCGGGGTGCTCGTCGCCGGGACGCCGGGCAAGATCGTCCGGGAGCTGAACGACGGCGACCGGCTCGTGCTGGAGCACACGCCCGCGGTCTACATGGAGAAGGCCGAGCGGCACCGCGCCGCCGAGTGGCGGTGATGTCAAGGCCGGTTCATCCTCCCGCTGACCTGGAGTGACACTGACACTGCGCCGGTCAGGGGCACCCCGCGCGGTTTCTGCTGACTACGATGACCCTCGTGGTGTGGGGACCGGGCTATGGCAGTGCTCCGCCGCCCAGCCCGCAGCGGGGGCAGGATCCGTTCACGGAGGCGGAGCGGGACACACGGGCGATGGTGGCCGCCGCGTGGTGGCCGTCGGCGCCTCCGCAGCAGCGCCACCACGCCATCGGCGGCCGCATGCTCGTGCTGCCGGACGGTACGTGGTGGCTGTTCGGCGCGTGGGCCCGCTGGTACCGGCTGCACCCGTCCGACGGGCAGTGGTACCTGTGCCCGCCGCCCCGCACGCCCGCCGTCCGGATGGCGGCGAGGCCCGCGCAGCAGGGGGCGGGGCGGACACCGGCGCTGCCGCCGCATGTGATCCCGGCGGGGCCCGACTTCGCCTACGACCCGCCGTCGGGGCTGCCGTTCGTCGGGCACGGGTTCGCGACCGAGTTGACCTCGCGCGTCCGGTCGACCCTGGAGTCCGCCGCCACGCTGCCCGCGTCCGATCATCCGCACTGGTGGCCCGACTTCACCGGCGAGACGCCGTCCACGGTCGTCGCCGCCTGGGGCGTGATGCTGTGGTGCTCGGCCGCCCCCGTGTTCGACGCGCGCCTGGACGCGCAGATGCTCGACCTCTGGAAGCCCTACCGCGCCAAACCCCTCCCGGATGTGGACGGCCCCCGGTGGCTCACCCCGCCCACGCTGGAGTCGCTCGTCGCGCTCTACGCCGAACGCCTGCGGGCGAGCCGGGTGGACGCGGCGGTCGTCGTCCTGCGGACGATGTGGGCCGTCGCCAGCGCGCTCCGCGAGGACGTCCGGTTCCAGATCCGGGCGGACGCGCTGCTCGCCATTCTCGGCACCACGCTCGCGAATCCGACCGTCGACTATGGGGCGCTGCCCTACGGGGATCAGGCGATCGTCCAGCAGTGGCTTACCCGGTGCCCACCGAACCTGGTCCCGTCGCTGAGGAACGAGAGTTCGCCCGGGGACAACTTCAGGCACGCCTTCTACACGCTCAGCGAGCTGATAGCCGACCTCTCCGGCGACCCCGCAGACCCGGCCTATCTGGAGCCTCGCCTGGTGGCCGCCGCGCTGCTCGCCGCCGATCTGAACGTCGTCCGTAAGGACATGGTGGGCACCATCGTCCCTTGGCTGGACCCGGAGATCCGCTACACGGTGCAGGCGGTGGCGGAGCAGAAGGGGCATCCGCTGCGCCGCCTCTGGCCGGAGGACATGCGGCTCCCGCAGCCGCTGCGGTCGGCGGCCGGGTCCGGGCCGGGCGCCGAGTCGCTGCTGGCCGCGATGTACGAGGTCGATCTGGCCTGGTGCCGGCTCGGCGGGATGCCCGCGCGGCCGCGCGGCTTCCCCGTCCCGACCGCGATCATCGCCGGGATCATCGGCCGCGGCCGGGCCCGTGCCACGGCCGCGGCCACGATGTCCACGCCACCGCCCAACCCGGTGCCCGCGCGGCCGTCGCCGTTCCCCCTGCAGAGCCAGCCGGGCATCGCCCCGGGGACGCCTCCGCAGCCCCAGGGGACGCCGTCCGAGCCGGACCGCCCGTTCGTCCAGCCGCCCGCGCAGCACGAGCGGGAGCCCGGACGGGAGAACCCGCCCGCCGCCCAGAACCAGATGGCCGGTCCCGGCCAGCAGGCCGCGTTCGCCCCGCCGGACCCGGTGATCAGCGCATCGTCCGGGGGCGAGCGGGACGAGTCGAGCGTCGCCCCGCCCTACACCGAACTGGGTTTCCAGCGTCCCGCCGCCGCGCCGGTGCAGGGCCCGATGCAGGGCCCGATGCAGGGCCCGGCGCAGCCCCCGCCCGAGCCGGCCCAGGCGAGTCACGCGCCGGCTTCCGAGCGGCTCGGCGGCTACTCGCCGCCGGAGGAGGAGCGGGACGAGGACTTCGTGCCGCCGTACACGCAGCTGGGCTACCAGCCCGCGGGCACCGCCCCGCCGGCCCAGCCCCCGGCCCGGACCCCGGCTGCACCTCCGACTCCGGCTGCACCTCCGACTCCGGCCGCGTCCCCGACTCCGGCCGCGTCCCCGACCCCGGCGGCGCCGCCCGAGCCGCAGCCCACCACGTTCGACGCGTACGCGACCCGCGTGGAGGGCTCGCACCGGGCCGCACCCGTCCCGGCCGGGCAGCCCCCGCGGCAGGACCAGCCGCCCGGCACGCGCATCCTCGGCCCCGGCGACCTCGACGAGGACGGCACCCTCCCCGACGGCCCGGCTCCCGACGGCCCGGACGGGCCCCCGCCGCCCGTTCCGGGCGCGGGCCCGGGGACGAAGGTCATGTCCAAGACGATGGTCGGCGACTTCGACTTCCTGGACGACACGCCGTCCCCGGAACGTCCCGTCGAGGAGATCCCGCCGCCCAGCGACCGCAGCACCCGCCGCGTCCTGGAGCGGTTCGGGTTCGGGTTCGTCTACGGGGAGCACGACGCGTCCGTCCTGCTGGCGGACGTCCGCGCGCAGGCCGGGGAGTGGAACGCCCCGGCCGGCGAGGAGATCGAGCGGACCCGGGTGGACGGCGCGCCCAGCGCGATCAAGTCCGGCCTCCCCGGCGTGCTGCTGGTCGGCGACCCGCACTCGGGGCAGCGCCGGCTGTCCCGGATGATCGCGCTGACGCTGGCGAACGCCGGCCTCGGCGACGGGACGATCCGGGCGCACGACGCCGACGACGTCCGCGACGCGCCGCCGGAGCGGATCGGGCACCTTCTCGCCCAGCCGGGCCCCGTGATCCTGTTCGAGCGGCTGGACGTGGCGATCGCGGACGCCGCCGATCCGGGCGCCGTCGTCGGCGCGGTGCGCCGTGCCCGCCGCGACCCGGTGAACACCACGCCGGTGATCGCGACGTGTGAGCCGCGCGCGTACAAGCGGCTGCTGCGGGAGCATCCGAAGCTCGTGCAGGCGTTCCGCGTCCACCGGCTCCCGGACTTCGGCGACCTCGACAACCGGATGACGCTGCTGCACCTGCTGGCAGACGAGCGGCGCGTCACGATCGGCGCGTCGGCGCTGGAGGTGGCCAGGGCGGACCTGGAACGGCTCCGCGGCCCGGGTGACCTGGTCAACGCGCGCCTGGTCGAGGCGTACCTGGACCAGGCGGCCCAGCGGAACATGGAGCGCGCCGGGGCGTCCCACGACCGGCTGGTGCTCACCCCGGACGATCTCGCGGGCGTCGCGGAGGGCATCGAGCCGGCGCTGCGCCCGCCCGGCGACATCGACGGCTACCTGCGGCGGCTCGACCAGCTCACCGGGCTGGAGGACGTCAAGGAGGCCGTGCGGGAGCTGGCCGAGGAGGCGGCGCTCGCCGCCGACCGGGCCCGGTACGGGATGTCCGGCCAGGACGTCCGCCACCTGGTCTTCACCGGCCCGCCCGGCACCGGGAAGACGACCGTGGCGGGGCTCGTCGGCGGCATCTACGCGGCGCTGGGGGTGCTTCAGTCCGGCCATGTGGTGGCGTGCCGTCCCGTCCATCTGGCGGGACGCGACCAGGCCGACACCCGGCATCGGGTCGGGGGCATGGTCGACCAGGCGCTCGGCGGGGTGCTGCTCATCCAGGAGGCGTACCGGCTCGACCGGGCCCCGGCCGTGGTGGGCGAACTGCTCCGCCGGATGAACCAGAGCGGCGCCCGTTTCATCGTGGTCTGTTCGGGCCCGGCGGCGGAGATGGAGGGGTTCCTCGCGGGCAATCCGGCGTTCCGCGCCGAGTTCGGCCGCGTCCTGGAGTTCACCGGGATGGGCGACCGCGACATGGTGCGGCTCTTCCAGAGCTACGCCGAACGCGACCTCTACATGCTGGACGAGGAACTGCGCGTCGAACTCCTGTCCCGGCTGGGGCAGATGCGCGAGGACCCGCGGTTCGCCTACGCGCGGACCGTCCGGGCGCTGTTCGAGCAGACGGTGGCGCGGCAGGCGGCCCGGCTGGCGGGCGCCGACGTCAACGCCGCGGCCGTGGCCCGGCTGACCGCCCGGGACCTGCCGGAGACACCGCTGGAGCAACTGCTCGGCGACTTCCGGTCCGGGGGCTGAGCGTCCCGGCCGTCCAGATTCGTCGCTGTTCGCCTGGTACATGTGCGTCAGCTGGGCATCACCCGGGAAGACCAGTGGCCAAGGTGGTCCGCGAATGGCCCTCTTGGGTCATGCGCCCGCCCGAGCCGTACGCGTAGCCTCGACTCGGGTGTGGGGAACGAACGGAGGTGGACGCGGTGCGCCGGAATCTCGATCTGCGCGTCCACGACCGTGTTGCGCTGGACGAGATCGAACTCTATGCCGAGATGCTCAGCGCGGTGGCGGCGGCGAAGCGGCCGCTGACCGTCGCGGAAATCGACATGGTGCTCGGGGTACGTTCCGACGGAGCCGGTCGTCGCGAGCTGACATCCCACGACCGGACGTAGTTCCGGGGCCTGGGGGCGTATTCCCCCAGGCCGGACGCGGCTTGCAGGTGCCGGGGACGCCGATTCGAGGCGTCCCCGGTTCGTCGTCTCAGGCCCCGGCCCGGCCCGGACGACCACGTTCGGGAGTGTGAGCAATCTCACTTCCGCTCACCGCGGCCCGCGCGGACGGCCGCCGCACAAGCCCTGAAACGGCGGACGTTCCTCCAGATAGACCGCCATGCGAGGGGTATGCACCTGGTGATCTAGGGCAGGCTGATAGGTGAGAGGATGGGTGACACCAGTCGAAGCTGGGGCAAAGGTTCTTTTTACGGCGGGTAGCGCCTACGATCCTCTGCGGACTGTTCCGGCACATCAGGAGAACGACGTGCGCTTGCGTCTCACGCCGCGTGAGGACAGTTTCTACGACATGTTCGCCGACTCGGCGAACAACCTGGTCACCGGCGCCAGGCTGCTCGTGGAACTCATCAGCGACGGCGCCGACCGCGCGGCGATCGCGGAGAAGATGCGCGCCTGCGAGCATGCGGGCGACGAATGCACCCATGCGATCATGCGCCGGTTGAACGAAACGTTCATCACGCCCTTCGACCGGGAGGACATCTACCAGCTCGCCTCCTCGCTCGACGACGTGATGGACGAGATGGAGGAGGCAGCCGACCTCGTCGTCCTCTACAAGATCGAAGAGTTCCCCAAAGGCATCGTCCACATGGTGGAAGTGCTGGAGCGCGCCGCCGAGCTGACCGCCGAGGCCATGCCGAGGCTGCGCTCGATGAAGGAGCTCAACGAGTACTGGATCGAGATCAACCGGCTTGAGAACCAGGGAGACCAGGCCTACCGGAAGCTGCTGGCGCACCTGTTCAGCGGCGAGTACGACACGCTGACCGTGCTGAAGCTGAAGCAGGTCATCGACCGGCTGGAGGACGCGGCCGACGCGTTCGAGCACGTCGCCAACACGGTCGAGACCATAGCGGTCAAGGAATCATGAGCACGGCCGAAAAGCCCGGCGGGACCCTCGCCCAGGATCCGTCCCAGGAGGAGGATGCCGCCTCCCTCGGCGAGCAGGCCACGCGCCGTGTCTCCGGCCGCGCGTGGCTGCTGCTGCTCGCCGGTGTCGCACTGGTCATGCTGGCGGGCGCGCTCGGGCTCCGGACAGACGCGCAGATGGCCGTCCTCGTCCTGGTGGTCATCGTCGCGCTCGTCTTCGACTACACCAACGGGTTCCACGACGCGGCCAACGCCATCGCCACCGCGGTGTCCACCCGCGCGCTGACCCCGCGCGTCGCGCTCGGCATGGCCGCCGCCATGAACATGGTCGGCGCGCTGCTCGGCGTCGGCGTCGCCAAGACCGTCAGCGAGGTCATCAGCCCGCCGTCCGGCCTGCACGGGCTCACCGTGGTCGCCGCCGGCGTGCTCGGCGCGATCACCTGGAACATCATCACCTGGTACTTCGGGCTTCCGTCGTCGTCCTCGCACGCCCTGATCGGCGGGGTGGTCGGCGCCGGGCTGGCGTCGCTGTCGTCGGTGAACTGGTCCACCGTGGTCGACAAGGTCGCGATCCCGATGGTGCTGTCGCCGGTCGTCGGCTTCTGCCTCGCCTACCTGGTGATGGTCGCGATCCTGTGGATCTTCCGGCACGCCAACCCGAGCCGGGTCGGCCGCCGGTTCCGCATCGCGCAGACCATGTCCGCCGCGTCCCTCGCGCTCGGCCACGGCCTGCAGGACGCCCAGAAGACGATGGGCATCATCGTCCTCGCGCTCGTCACCACCGGGCACGCCGACGGCAGCACGGTGCCCTGGTGGGTCGTCATCGCGTGCGCGGGCGCGCTGTCCGCCGGGACGTACGCGGGCGGCTGGCGGATCATGCGGACGCTCGGCCGCAAGGTCATCGAAGTCGATCCGCCGAAGGGCTTCGCCGCCGAAGCGACGGCCTCCATCGTCCTCTACACCACCGCGTTCATCTGGCACGCTCCAATCTCCACCACCCACACGATCACTTCGGCGATCATGGGCGCCGGCGCGACGAAGCGGCTGTCGGCCGTCCGCTGGGGCGTCGCCGGCAACATCCTGATCGCCTGGGTCCTCACCATGCCCGCCGCCGCCGCGGTGGCCGCGGTCGTCTACTACCTCGTCCACTTCTTCGGGGCGTAGCCATCCAGGGGGGCGGCCCCTGAAGCTGTTGTGAGGCCGGTGTTCGTACGCGTGGCCCGGGGCGTTGGGCGCCGTTAGGCGTCCGGCGACCCGGGCCACGCTCATTTCTCACTGGCCGGAGATGCGGTTCAGCGGGGGTGGGGAGATGGTGCCCTGGGCGTTGAAGTAGGCGACCAGGGTGTCCAGGTCTATGGGGCCGAGGACCTGGTTCTTGCCTTCGGTGAAGACGGTGAAGTCGTCGCCGCCGCCGAGTAGGAAGTTGTTCGCCGCGACCTTGTAGGTGGCGGACGGGTCGAGCGGGGCGCCGTCGATCGTGATCGCGGACACGCGGTCGCCGATGGGCTTGGAGCGGTCGATGGTGAAGTGCAGGTTCGCCGACGGCTGGAGGATCTTCTCGCCCGCGGGCGTCCACTGCTGTTCGAGCAGGGCGTCGAGCTGCGCGCCGGTCAGCGACGTCACGCCCATCACGTTGCTGAACGGCTGGACGGCGAACGCCTCGCCGTAGGTGACGACGCCGTCGCCCTCCGAGCCGCTCGTCTTGTAGACCAGGTCGGTGCGGACGCCGCCGGGGTTCATCAGGGCGACCTGGGCGCCGAGGTCCTTGGTGCCGGCGAGCTGGCCGTCCGCGATGACGTCGCCGAGCGCGGTCTCACCCGCGGGGGACGGGGTCCGGGTCAGATCGGCGGTGATCTTGCCGATGGGCTTGTCGGCGATGGCGGAGACGCGGTCCTTCCAGGTCTGGACGAACTTCTCCGTCGCCGGGTCCGGCGGGACGTCCCGCGTCACGACATGGTTGTCGGCCTTCACCGAGGAGCGGACGATGTCGCCGGTGCGCCGGTCCACCTTGAGGTTCACCTCGGTGATCACGCGGCCGAAGGAGGAACCGGACGAGAACAGCCGCGGGTCGCCGTCCGGGTCCTTGACCGAGCAGATGTACTGCTGGTGCGTGTGCCCGGACAGCACCATGTCGATCTCGGGGTCGGCCTCCCGCGCGATGCGGGACCCGGCGCCGGGGACGGCGCCGCAGTCGTCCGGGCGGGTGCCGGGCCGCACCTGGTCGCCCTCGTGGACGAGCAGCACCATCGCGCGGACGTGCCGGCGCTTCAGCTCGCGGGCGGCCCGGTTCGCGGCGGCGACCTCGTCATCGAACTTCAGGCCCTTGATGCCCCCCGGTGTGACGATGCTCGGGGTGGTCTTGGTGACGACGCCGATGAACCCGACGCGGACGCCGTTGATGCGCCGGATCGTCCACGGCTTCAGGATCGGGCGTTCCGCGTGGCCGCGCTGCTTCAGCACGTTCGCCGCCAGGTAGTCGAACTTCGCGCCGCGCCACGGGCCCGCGGGGGAGCAGCCGTCGACGGGGTGGCAGCCGCCGTTCTGGATGCGCAGCAGTTCCCGGTAGCCCTCGTCGAACTCGTGGTTGCCGACCGCGGACGCCGTCACGCCGATGTCGCCCATGAACTGCACGGACGGCTCGTCGTGGTAGGCGGCGGAGAGCAGCGGCGAGGCGCCGATCAGGTCGCCCTGCGCGACGGTCAGGGTGTCGGGGTTCCGCAGTTGCCTGAGGTGGGCCGCGATGTAGGCGGCGCCCCCGGCGAGGACGGTGTCGCCGTTCTCGTCGATGGCCCTGCCCGAGCTTCCGGACGGCGGCTCCAGGTTGCCGTGGAAGTCGTTCAGGGCGAGGAGCCGTACGGACGCGGTCGGTGCGGGACGGGCGGCGGCGGGTTGCGCGGCCAGGCCCACGGCCGTCAGCCCCGCCGCGGCACAGGCCAGGATGGTGCGTCGTCGAGTCATTCTGCGGACGGTAGGTTCGCCCGGCATACGGATTCCGGCGGCGCGATGACGTTTTCGTGACAAATCGATCAGGGGCCCGGCCGATCAACACGTCCGTCCGGCTCATAGGGTGGCGAGCGTGAGTGAGCTGCGGGCGCGCGGGACGCTGGGGGAGACCGAGGCCGCGGAGGCGCTGGCGCTGGCCGAGGCGGCGGCGCGCGCCGACGGGGTGGGGCCGCTGTCCGAACATGCCGTGCTGGCGCTGCGCGGCGGCCGGTCCGGCCTGGCGATCTCCGAGAGCGGGACGATCGTGGCCTATGCGCATCTCGACCCGGCGACCGAGGAGGAGCCCGCGGCGGGGGAACTGGTCGTCCATCCGGAGCATCGGCGCCGGGGGCACGGGCGGGCCCTGCTGCGGGCGCTGAAGGACGAGGCTCAGGGCCCGCTGCGGGTCTGGGCGCACGGTGATCTCCCGGCGGCGGCCGCGCTGGCGGGTTCGGAGGGCATGGCGCGGGTTCGCGCGCTGTTCCAGCTGCGGCGCCCGGCGTCCGATCCGCTGCCGGAGCCGCGCGTCGCCGGCGGCGTGACCGTCCGCACCTTCGAGCCCGGACGTGACGAGCGGGCGTGGCTGGAGGTCAACGCCCGCGCGTTCGCCGACCATCCCGAGCAGGGCGCCTGGACGATGGACGACGTCCGCGCACGCGAAGCCGAGGACTGGTTCGACCCGGACGGGTTCTTCCTCGCCGAACGCGATGGCCGGCTCGTCGGCTTCCACTGGACGAAGGTCCACCCGGGCGACATGGGCGAGGTCTACGTCGTGGGCGTCGACCCGGCCGCGCAGGGCCTCGGCCTAGGCCGCGCTCTTACCTTGAAGGGCCTGCATCACCTGCGCGACATCGGCATGGAGCAGATCATGCTCTACGTGGACGAGTCCAACGTCGCGGCCGTCCGCCTGTACGAGTCGCTCGGCTTCACCCGGTACGCCGTGGACGTCATGTACGCCTGACCCCGGTTGAGCATGTCTCGACCGGGTGTTTAGCCGGGTGAGCCGTGCTGTTCACCCGGTGTCCACCGTAAACCGGGACATTCTTCGCGACCATCCTCAAGTTCGTTCACCTGCCGTTCACCCGGATCGGGGCGGCTGGTCACCTCGCCTGCTTAGCGTCGCATCCGACGGCGAACCCCACCCTCCGGCCGGCATGGGCCGGCGGCGCGGGCGAGCCGGCCGACGAAACTAAGAGGAGACCCTCCGGTGAAGAACGGTTCCCGACTCGCCGCCCTGGGCGGCGTGGTCGTCGCGGGAGCGCTGGCCCTGTCCGCCTGCGGGAGCGACGCCAACATGGCGGCCAGCGCGGGCAGCGCCCCGTCCGGTGACATCGACTGCGCGAAGGCCAGCGTCAACGCGGCCGGGTCCAGCGCGCAGAAGAACGCCATCGAAGAGTGGACGAAGCTCTACGCGAGCAAGTGCGCGGGCGCCAACCTGAACTACAACCCGAGCGGCTCCGGCGCCGGCATCCAGGCGTTCACCAGCGGGCAGGTGTCGTTCGCCGGTTCGGACTCGGCGCTCAAGCCCGAGGAGGCCGCCGCCGCGCGGAAGCGCTGCCAGGGGAGCGGCGCGCTGAACCTGCCGATGGTCGTCGGCCCCGTCGCGGTCGTCTACAACCTCCCGGGCGCGGACGCGCTGAAGCTGTCCCCCGAGAACATCGCCAAGATCTTCTCCGGCAAGATCACGAAGTGGAACGATCCGGCGCTCGCCCGGGAGAACGCGGGCGCCAGGCTCCCCGCCTCCGCCATCAAGCCGATCTACCGCTCGGACGAGTCCGGCACCACCGACAACTTCACGAACTACCTGAACACGGTCGCGCCGAAGATCTGGACGTGGGAGAAGGCCAAGAAGTGGCCGAACTCCACCGGCCAGGGCGCCGCCAAGTCCGACGGCGTCACCAGCCAGGTGAGGAGCACCGTGGGCGCGATCTCCTACGTGGAGATGTCGTACGCGGAGAACAACAGGCTGCAGACCGCGCACGTGAAGAACGGCGCCGGCGAGTACGTCGAACTGTCGTCGGAGAGCGCGTCCAAGGCCGTCGCGGGGGCGAAGGCCGTCGGCACCGGCAACGACGTCGCGCTGAAGATCGACTATGCGACCAAGGAGCCGGGCGCCTACCCGATCGTCCTGGTCACCTACGAGATCGTGTGTGAGAAGGGACTGCCCGCCGAGCAGGCCGGGTTCGTCAAGTCCTTCCTCACCTACACCTCCAGTGCGGACGGCCAGAAGATCCTGGCCGACCTCGGGTACGCGCCGCTGCCACCGAGCGTGCTCACCAAGGTCCAGGCGTCCGTGAAGGCCCTGTCCTGACGGCGGGCGACGGCACCCGCAGCCCCGCCGCCGAGCACCTCGGCGGCGGGGCCGACGCGGGTTCCGGCGTGATCGAAGGAGGATCCCCCATGACCACCGAGACCGGCGTCGAGGCACGCGCCGGCGCCCGGGACCGCGCCGCCGCGCCGATGAGCACCGGACGGGCCGGAGACCGGATCTTCGCCGGCGCGGCCCGCGGCGCGGGCATCACCGTGCTCGCGATCGTCGCCGCGATCGCCGCGTTCCTCGTGTGGAAGGCGATCCCGGCCCTGCGCGACAACCAGGCGAACTTCCTCACCAGCGAGGAATGGGACCCGAACGCGACGCCGCCGAGGTTCGGCATCGCCCAGCTGGCGTTCGGCACGCTGATCTCGTCGCTGCTCGCGATGCTCATCGCGACGCCGGTGGCGATCGGGATCGCGCTGTTCATCTCGTTCTACTCGCCGCGCCGGCTGGCCTCCGCCCTCGGCTACGTCGTCGACCTGCTCGCCGCGGTGCCGAGCATCGTCTACGGCCTGTGGGGGCTCGCCTTCCTGTCCAGGCACATGGAGGGCGTCAGCGCGTTCCTGAACGGCACGCTCGGCTGGATCCCGCTGTTCGGCGGCGACAGCCCCGGCAAGAACTCGATCTTCACCGCCTCGGTGGTGCTGGCGATCATGATCCTGCCGATCATCTCGTCCCTGTCCCGCGAGGTGTTCCTGCAGGTCCCGCGCGCACACGTGGAGGCGGCACTGGCGATCGGCGCCACCCGCTGGGAGATGATCCGGATGGCGGTGCTGCCGTACGGGCGGTCCGGCATGATCGGCGCCTCGATGCTGGGCCTCGGCCGCGCGATGGGCGAGACGATCGCGGTCGCGATGGTGCTGACGTTCGTGCCCGGCATCAACTGGCACATCCTGGCGGACGGCGGCGCGACGTTCGCCGCGAACATCGCCAACAGCTTCGCCGAGGCGTCCGTCACCGGACGCGGCGCGCTGATCGCCTCCGGGCTCGTGCTGTTCGTGATCACCCTGGTCGTCAACATGGCCGCCCGCGCGGTCGTCGCGCGCCGGAAGGAGTTCGCGTGACCACCCTTTCCTCCGGCACGGGCGCGGGCGGGAGCCTGGCCTCGGTCTCGCCTGCCCGCAAGCTCAAGGACCGGCTCGTCCAAGGGCTGGTCTATCTGGCGTTCGCGCTCGCGGTCGTCCCGCTGCTGTCGGTGCTGTGGACGGTCGCCGTCAACGGCGCGAAGCGGCTCGACCCCACGTTCTTCCAGTTCTCGATGAACGCGCTCAGCGGCAAGGACGCCGGAGGCGGCGCCTACCACGCCATCATCGGCACCCTGGAACAGGTCGCCATCACCACCGTGATCGCCGTCCCGCTCGCCATCCTCACCGCGATCTACCTGGTCGAGTACGCCGGCAACGGACGGCTCGGCAAGCTGATCAGCTTCACCGTGGACGTCATGACGGGCATCCCGTCGATCGTCGCGGGCCTGTTCGTGCTGGCGCTGTGGCTGCTCACGATGGGATTCGGCTTCTCCGGGTTCGCCGGTGCGCTGGCGCTGACCATCCTGATGATCCCGACGGTGGTGCGGGCCGCGGAGGAGATGCTGAAACTCGTCCCGAACGACCTGCGCGAGGCGTCCTACGCGCTCGGCGTGCCGCGCTGGCGGACGGTCTGCTTCGTCGTCCTGCCGACCGCGATGACCGGGATCATCACCGGGGTGATGCTGGCCGTCGCCCGCGTGATGGGCGAGACCGCGCCGCTGCTGCTCACGATCTTCTTCACCAAGGCGATCAACAACGACCCGTTCAACGGCCCGCAGGCGTCGCTGCCCACCTTCATCTGGGAGCAGGCCGCCGACCCCAACCAGAACTCGATCGACCGGGCCTGGACGGGCGCCCTCGTCCTGATCGGAATCATCATGCTGCTCAACCTGGTCGCCCGTCTCGTCGCCCGGCGCGCCGCGCCCGCGGGCCGGTAGAAAGGAAACACGACTCCATGGCCAAGCGGATCGAGGTCTCCGGGCTGCACGCCTACTACGGCGGCGTCCACGCCATCGAGGACATCTCGATGACGGTCGAGCCGCGCTCGGTGACGGCGTTCATCGGGCCGTCGGGCTGCGGCAAGTCCACGTTCCTGCGCACGCTGAACCGGATGCACGAGGTCATTCCGGGCGCCCGCGTCGAGGGCAAGGTCATGCTGGACGACGAGGACCTGTACGACTCGTCCGTCGACCCCGTCGCCGTCCGGCGCGTCGTCGGGATGGTGTTCCAGCGCCCCAACCCGTTCCCCACCATGTCGATCTACGACAACGTGGCGGCCGGTCTCAAACTGAACGGGGTGCGCCGCAAGGCCCGCCTGGACGAGATCGTCGAGGAGTCGCTGCGCGGCGCCAACCTGTGGAACGAGGTCAAGGACCGGCTCGGCAAGCCCGGCGCCGGTCTCTCCGGCGGCCAGCAGCAGCGCCTGTGCATCGCCCGCGCCATCGCCGTCCAGCCGCAGGTCCTGTTGATGGACGAGCCGTGCTCCGCGCTCGACCCGATCTCCACTCTCGCCATCGAGGACCTGATCGAGAAGCTGAAGACGCAGTACACGATCGTCATCGTCACCCACAACATGCAGCAGGCCGCCCGCGTCAGCGACCGCACGGCCTTCTTCAACATCGCCGGCACCGGCAGGCCGGGCAGGCTCATCGAGATCGACGACACCAGCAAGATCTTCACGAACCCCGAACAGAAGGCGACCGAGGACTACATCACCGGCCGCTTCGGCTGAGGGGAAGGGGGATCAGGTTCGGGCGGGGGCCTTTTCCTCGGTGTCGCCGGGGCGGTGGTCGGGGACGAAGCGGTAGCCCACGTTGCGGACGGTGCCGATCAGGGATTCGTATTCGGCGCCCAGTTTGGCGCGCAGGCGGCGGACGTGGACGTCGACGGTGCGGGTGCCGCCGAAGTAGTCGTAGCCCCAGACCTCCTGGAGGAGCTGGGCGCGGGTGAAGACCCGGCCCGGATGCTGGGCGAGGTACTTCAGCAGCTCGAACTCCTTGAAGGTGAGATCGAGGACGCGGCCGCGGAGGCGGGCGGTGTAGGTGGCCTCGTCGATGCTGAGGTCGCCGCTGCGGATCTCGCCGGGGCTGTCCTCCTGCTCGCCGGCCGTCGCGGCGCGTCCGACGGCGAGGCGCAGGCGGGCCTCGACCTCGGCGGGGCCGGCGGTCTGCAGCAGGACGTCGTCCAGGCCCCATTCGGGGCTGAGGGCGGCGAGGCCGCCTTCGGTGACGATGGCGAGCAGCGGGCAGTCGAGTCCGGTGGTGCGCAGCAGGCGGCACAGGCTCTTGGCCTGGGCGAGGTCGCGGCGGGCGTCCACCAGCAGGACGTCGGCCGGTGGCGCGTCGATGAGCGCGGACGCCTCGGCGGGGGCGACCCGCGTGGAGTGCAGCAGAAGTCCGAGCGCCGGTAGGACCTCGTCGGAGGGCTCCAACGCGTTGGTCAGCAAGAGCAGGCTGCTCAAGTGCCGTCTCCCGTCCCAAAGACGTAGGACCCGGACGGCTCATCCTCCAGCCTCGGCAACGGCCGGCGGCTCGAAGAACGAGGCGGCCATGAAGGGCCTTCCGGATGAACTCCATGGCCTCGTCGCCCGGATCCCTCACCCCGAGGATAACCGAGCCGTGTCCGCGGGCGGGGGACGGCCTGCGAGACTGGAACCATGGCGAAGGGGACGATGCGGTACTGGGCGGCGGCCAAGGCGGCGGCCGGGACGCATGAGGAGCCGTACGAGGCGGGGACACTGGCGGAGGCGGTCGCCGACGCCAAGGCGAGGCGGGGCGAGGAGTTCGCGCGGGTCGTGCGGCGCAGTTCGTTCCTCATCGACGGGGATCCGGTCGGGAGCCGCCCGCACGAGTCCGTCCCGCTGCCCGAGGGCGGGGTCGTCGAGGTTCTGCCGCCGTTCGCGGGCGGGTGACGCAAGGTCATTCTCCGGCGCGACTCGGTATGGGGGCGTCTGCGCATAAAGTGTGGCGAATCGCATGCCGAAGCCCGAAGGAGAAACATGCGGAAAGTGCTGCTGGTCCTGCTGATCTTCGCGGCGGTGGTGCTGGTCGCCGCGGACCGGATCGGCGTGCGGGTCGCGCAGGACCAGATCGGCCGGCAGGTGGCCGCGCAGTACAACCTGCGGCAGCAGCCGGACGTCACCATCCACGGCTTTCCGTTCCTGACGCAGGCGGTGGGCGGCGAGTACGAGCACATCGAGGTCTCCATCGGGGACTGGACGGAACGGGGCGTCACCGTCAGCGGCGTCAAGGTCGACATGCGGGGGGTGAACGCGCCGCTGTCGGAGGTCAGCCAGGGCAGCGCCGCGAACGTGACCGCGCGGACGGCGACCGCGTCCGCCGTCGTCCCCTACGCCGTGATCCAGAAGGAGGCGCCGAAGGAGGTCAAGCGGATCGGGCCGAAGGGCGACGACCTCTCGGTCGACCTCACCGGCAGCATCCTCGGCTTCCCGCTCTCCGGCACCGCGGTCGTACAGGTCAAGCCGACCGCGAAGGGCATCGCGATCTCGCCGGTGTCGGTCGGGTCGGACGGCGCCGTGCAGATCCCGCTGGTGGCGGTGAAACAGCAGCTCACCTGGGTCGTGCCGGTCTCGGACCTGCCCGTCGGGTCGCGGATCAGCGAGATCCGGCCGACACCGGACGGGCTGCGCGTCTCCGCGACCGCCCAGAACGTCCGGCTGAACGATCTCCAGTCGGCGCAGAAGCAGGGCGGGGCCAGCTGAACCCGCCCGGCGACGCGTACCTGCCGGTGGTGCGGGTCCGGCCGCGGACGAGGGTCGCTTCACGATGACCACCCGAACGGAAGAAGCCGCGTCCCGCCGGGGTTGAGCATGACGATGACCGGAGCATTGATCGCGGCGGCGGTCCTCGCCGCGGCCACGGTGTTCGGCCTCGTCCGCCGGCGCCGTGACGGTGTGCTGCGTACGCGGCGGGAGAAGGGCGGCGAGATGCCGGAGACCGTCCGGCCGGACGACGTGGGCGCCGAACTCGGTGAGAAGGCCACGCTCCTGCAGTTCTCCAGCGCGTTCTGCGCACCCTGCCGCGCGACCCGCCGCGTCCTCGGCGAGGTGGCCGAGATGGTGGACGGTGTCGCGCATGTCGAGCTCGACGCCGAGTCGCACCTGGAACTCGTCCGCCGGCTGAACGTGGTGCGGACCCCGACCGTCCTCGTCCTGGACGCCGCCGGACGCGTCGTCCGCCGCGCCACCGGAGCGCCCCGCAAGCCCGACGTCGTCGCGGCCCTGGGCGAGGCCATCCAGTGAGCCCGCGACCTGCGCTCACTGTCTCGGAAGACGAGACGGATGTGACAGGCACTGGAATGCCGCTTAACATCGTGTCCGTGCGTTACTGGACAGAGCAGATGCTCACGAAGCGTCGCGCGGTCGACTTCTGCCGCGTGGCCGCCTCGCTCTGTCGCATGGCCTGAGGCATCGAGCCCCTCCGCCCCCGAGCATTTTCCACTTCCAGCTCGTACGCACGCTTCCACTCCGCCAGGAGTACCCCAATGCAGGTTGATCCGCGTGGGCAGCGCTTCGGCGCGTCGGTCACGGCAGTCGTCCTCATCGTGGTGCTGGTGACCGGAAGCTGGGCCCTGCTCGCCGCTCAGGCCGTCGTGTTCGCCGTCGCGACCTTCCTCGGCCTCCGGTACGCCCCGTACGGACTGGCGTTCGCAGTGCTGATCCGTCCCCGGCTCGCTCCGCCCAGGGAACTGGAGGACGCCGCCGCGCCCCGCTTCGCACAGGGGGTCGGCCTCGCGTTCGCCCTGGCCGGAACGGTCGGCTACGGGACGGGGACCACCTGGCTCGGCATCGGTGCCACCGCCCTCGCACTGGCGGCGGCGTTCCTGAACGCGGTGTTCGGGTTCTGCCTCGGCTGCGAGATGTACCTGCTGTTCCGACGTATCACCGCGAAAGTCCGCTCCGAGAGGGAGGTTCCCGTATGAGCCGCTCAGACGTCCTGGTGGACACCAGTTGGGTCGAGTCCCACCTGGACGACCCGGGCCTGATCCTCGTCGAGGTCGACGAGGACGTGTCCGCCTACGACAAGGGCCACATCCGTGGCGCCGTGAAGATCGACTGGAAGACCGAGCTGCAGGACCCGGTCCGCCGCGACTTCGTGGACAAGACCGGGTTCGAGCAGCTGCTGTCCGCCAAGGGCATCGCCAACGACGACCTGGTGATCCTGTACGGCGGTAACAACAACTGGTTCGCCGCCTACGCCTACTGGTACTTCAAGCTGTACGGCCACGACAAGGTGAAGCTGCTCGACGGTGGCCGCAAGAAGTGGGAGCTGGAGTCCCGCGAGCTCGTCACCGACGTCCCGTCCCGTCCGAAGACCGAGTACAAGGCCAAGGACCAGGACCTGGCGATCCGCGCCTTCCGCGACGAGGTCGTGGACGCGATCGGCAAGCAGAACCTGATCGACGTCCGGTCCCCGGACGAGTTCAGCGGCAAGCTGCTCGCCCCGGCGCACCTGCCGCAGGAGCAGTCGCAGCGGCCCGGTCACGTGCCGACCGCGCGCAGCATCCCGTGGTCGAAGGCGGCCAACGACGACGGCACGTTCAAGTCGGACGAGGAGCTCCGGCAGCTCTACACCGAGGCCGGCGTCGACCTGAACAAGGCCACCATCGCCTACTGCCGCATCGGCGAGCGTTCCTCCCACACCTGGTTCGCGCTGCGTGAGCTGCTCGGCCTGGAGAACGTGAAGAACTACGACGGTTCCTGGACCGAGTACGGCTCGCTCGTCGGCGTGCCGATCGAGCTCGGCGCCCCCAAGTAAGCCCGCGCACTTTCCCAGAGCTGGAGGAGCAATGACCCAGGGTTGCGCAGCACCCGAGCAGACGGCGCACCTGCCCGCGACCGTCGACCTGGCCAACGAGGCCGTCATCCAGGGCACCGTCACCCGTGACGGCGCCCCCGTGTCCAGCGCCTACGCCCGCCTGCTCGACTCGTCCGGCGAGTTCACCGCCGAGGTGGTCACGGGCGAGGAGGGCGTGTTCCGGTTCTTCGCCGCCGACGGCGACTGGACCGTCCGCGTCCTCGCCGCCGGCGGGGTGAGCGTCGACACCGCCGTCACCGCCGCGACCGGCACGGTCGCCGGCCTGGAAGTGAAGATCTGACCCGGGCCCGTCCCGCGAACCCCGCCGTCCCACCGGACGGCGGGGTTTCGTCATACGAACCCCGGACGGTTTACGATCAGCGGCGATGTCCTGGCCGTCCGCGCATTCCCCGCTGATCCTCCCGTGGGCCGCACTGAAGCTCGCGGGACGGTTCATCGTGCCGCTGACCCTCTGGTTCACCGTGGGCGAGCTGCTCCGGTACGGCGCCATGTACGCGGGCTACCGGCTCGGGATGATGAAGGGCACGGCCGCGTCCGTCGCGCCGATCGTCACCATCGGCCTGCTCGTGGTGATCGCGCTGACGGTCACGGTGCTGATGGTGCACAGCGTCCGGGAGGGCCTGGACGTGGTGCAGGCGCGCGAGGCGGACGGCGACCTGACGCCCTGGGCGGTCGGCAACGAGGAGCCGGTGCTCGGCGCGATCGGCCGGGCGGCGCTCCCGTTCGTCATCTTCTACCTGGCGTGGGGCCTGCAGAGCGAGGACGCGCGCGAGTTCGCGTCGGCGGCGGCGAGCCGCGGGCTCGCCGAAGGCGGCCTCGAAGGGCAGATCAAGGGCGCCGGGATGCTGCTGTCGCTGGAGAAGCACGTCGGTCTCGCGATCGGCCTCACCGCCGGGCTGTTCGTGCTGAAGGTGCTGGCGGAATGGCGGCTGGAGGAGCGGCTGCCCCGCGCCGTCGGCGCCCTCGTCGCCCTCCTGGAGATCAACTTTGCGCTGTTCGGCATCTTCACCATCGACCACCTGCGCAACCTGGGCGCCGACTGGTTCACCGCGCGGGAGGCGTGGGGCTGGCTGACCGGCCTCGCGGGCCCGGCCTTCGGGCTGTGGGGGCCGTTCAAGGACGCGGTGCTCGGCGCGCTGATCTGGCTGGTGATCGCCGGGGTGATCCTCGGACTGGACGCGGGGGACGAGCGGGTCGTCCTCGGCGGGAGCCGGGCGGCGCGGCGGCTGGCGCGGGCCGGTGCGATCGACCGGGTGAACAGCCCCCGCGAGCTGCTGACACGCGGGTTCCGGGAGATGTGGCTGCCCGCCTGGTACGGGCTGCGGCTCGTCCGCCGGTCCGGGGTGCTGCCGTTCGCCACGTTCTGCCTGCTGTTCGCGGGGCTGCATGTGGGGGAGGACGCGGGCCGCCGGCTGGTGTACGAGCTGATCGGCCCGCACGAGGTGACGTGGTGGATGCAGTGGCTGCCGGCCATCGGCTACGGGACGGGCCTGGTCTTCGAGATCCTGCGCGTGTGCCTGCTGGCGGCGGCGTTCAACCTCGTGATGGCGCGGGTCAGCGAGAGAAACGCAGCGAAGCCAGTGGGTCCCCCGGCTTCTTCCGTGTCTCCTTCGGCGCCTGAATCCGCAGCTCCAGCGAGTCCGCCTTGGCACGGGGCACCGTCCCCCTGACGGTGATGCGCATCGCGACGCCCGCCTTGGGCCGGGCCGTCGTGAGCCCGGCCGCGGACCATTCGCGGCCGTCATCGTCGTGGAGCCGGTACGCCAGGCCGTAGGAGCCGACCGCCTTGGCGCTGGCGTCGTCCGAGGGGAGGACGCCGAGATCGAGCCGCAGCTCGACCACATCGCCCCGCCCGCCGCCGAGCGGCCCGGCCGTCCGCCGGTCGAGGATCTTCCACTTGGCGCCGGCCAGGACGCCGGTCCGGCCTTCGGGGACGGTCGTCACCCTCTCGGGCGGTTTCAGGAACCGCCGGACCTTGTCGGTCTCGTCCACCCACCGCAGGGCGAGGAGCGCCGACATCGCGCACACGAGGGCGATCACCTCCACGATGCGCCGGTCGAGGGGACGCATCCGGGACCGTCCGGGCAGCGGAATCCCGTCGGGCCGGGTCACGGAGGCCGTCATGAGTTCTCCGCCCTGACCTTGTACCGATCGGTCGCTCCCCGCACCAGGCGGGCCGCCCGGTCCTTGTCGAGCTTGAGGTCGATGTCCGCCGCCGCGGAAAGCTGCGGCAGCAGCCCGCCGGTGCCCACGACCAGATGCGCCCCGGCCACCCGCTGCTTCGGCAGCTCGAACAGCAGTTTCGTGGACGTCCAGATCATCGGCTCGAACGTCGGCTGGTTCAGCAGGACGGACCTGGCCCGCGGGTCCTGCCCGAACGTGTAGCCGCCGGGCGTCTCCAGCGCCGCCGACGCCAGTCGCAGCGGCTTCCACCGTGCCGTCGCCCGGAGATGCACGATGAGGTAGACGCCGTCCGTCCCGACGGCGGGTGTGGCCCCGAGCGAGAACCCCGGCTCCACCGACCGCGCCGCGTCGACCCTGTCGACCCGCACGCTGAAGTCGCGGGTCGTGACCTGCTCGCCGATCGTCCCGCCGGTCCGGATCGGGTCCAGCGCCCCCGCCCTGACCTCGGGCCGGACCGAGTGCAGCCACATCGCACCGGCGAGCAGGACCGTCCCGCCGAGCCCGGCCCCGCCGCGCAGCAATACCTCCCGCGTGTTCACCGCGGGCTCACCGCAAGCGTGAGGCGGCCGACGAGTTCATCGCTCTTGGGATCGACGATCCAGTTGAAGCTGCTGTCGGTGAATCCGTGCTCGTACTTCCACTTGCGCAGCCCCACGGTCAGCTTCGCCGGTGCGTCCGCCGGGCCCATCCCCCACATGGCGGACGCCTCCACCGGCAGCCCAGGCTGCGTCGTGTCGGTCTTCGCCCCGCCCGCGACACCGTCGATCCGCTCGGGCTCGACCCATTTGCCGGCCCCGGTGCGCGCGACGACGCCCTCCGACAGCCCGCCGCTGCCGAGCGAGATGGTCTTCTTGCCCTTGTTGAGCACCCGCATCCGCACGATGAGGAACCGCTGCTCGCCGCTGCCGAACATCCCGCCGGCGAGCCCGATCCGCGCGTCGCGGACGGTCACGCTGAAAAGCCCGAGGTCGAGCGGATCTCCCGCCTTCTTCGCGGGCTGCTTCGGCGTCTCCTTGAACCCGCCCGCGACCCACACCACCGGCACCAGGACGGCGACCACCCCCAGAACCGCCCCCGGCACGACCCACCGCCGCGCCCCCACGCGCTGCTCGGGATCTGGAGGAACCGGTGCCGTCGATCGCATCCGCCCGATGGTAATACGAGGACACCGGCCGGCCGCTTCCCGAACCGCTGCGCACACTCGTCCTCGCGTCGCTGATCGGCGTGGAACTGATGACCCCCCGCCACCTGACCCCCATTTTCGGCCAGGCCATTGGTGACCGTAGGCAGGTCCATTTGCCCCCTATGATCAACTAGCCGGAGGTGAACGCCTGCCTCCCGCACACAGCAAGGAGGGCTCTCTCGCACAGGGCCCGAAGGATGAGACACCTCCCTGGGACAAATGACCTTCTCCAGCACCGCCCTGCGCCTGAACCTCGCCGCCCAATACGAGGTGCTGGACGCGGGCACCGGCTCCGTGCTCGCCCGGCTCGCGGAGGTGACGCGTGTCCGCTCACCCCGGGGCAACCTTCTGCGGCCCGACCCCGTCGCCGTCCCCCGGCTCACGTTCGCGCTCACCGCGCCGGACGGCTCGACACTGCTCTACATCGACCGCGCCGAGCACCTGAAGCTCAACTTCGTCCCGCCGCAGACCGCGCTCGTGGACGCTGACGGAACCGTCCTTGGACGTGTGGACTACGACCGGTACTCACTGGTCCGGGAGGCGCCGGCCGGGGGCCGCGGACTTGAGGCGTACACCGATGAGCGGGGGATGCGGGTGGCCCCCGCCGCCTGTGTCCTCGACCCCGGCGGCCGGCTGCTCCTGAACGTGGTCTACGAGACGCCGGAAGATGGCGGCCGCCCCCGCCTGCCCGACGGGCAGGACGCCCGCGTCACCCGCTGGGTCACCACTGAGGGCGTCCAGGTGGCGGAACGCCGCGACGGCGTCCTCGGCTTCGACGAACGGCTCACCGGGGCCTGGCGCGCCATGATCGTCGGCTCGTTCGTCGCGTTCGCCCTCGAATTCCATTTTTCCTGGGGCGGCACTTCCGCCCCCGAATCCGTGCCCGAGCCGTATCCGGGGCACGCGGGCCTTCACGCCGCTTATGCCGAATATCAGCGGAGGGTCGTCGCCGAGTACAGGTCACCTGTCCGCACTCGCACCGGCCTGACCTTCCGTTCGGGCGTCATCTCTGATCAGCTCGACCACTTCTACAAAGTGGCTCTCCCCCTCATGCTCGTCGTCGCCACCGTCATCTTCCTCGTCCGCCACCTGACCTGATGAAAGGCGCCGGGGCCACGCTGATCGTGGACGACGGGACCCCTACACCTGGGCGCGCGGAACGGCGCTGCGGGCCAGCGCGGGCCGGTAGAGCCGGGCCCCTTGTAGTCGTCCATGGCCTCTCTCACGCGCTGCTGCTGGACGCCGAGTTCGTGGACGAGGTCCCGCATCTGCCCGGCGAAGCCGTTGGCGATCTTGTTGAGAGAGGCGATGGTCTTGGCTGAGGGGCGGCCGGAAGGTCGAACAGGGCGGTACTCGCTTCACGGACCTTGCGCTGGAAGTTCTGGCGGCACAGTTGACCGCGGCACGGATCGCCTCGCTGAGCTCCGCGACCGGCCGCCGCAGCGCCCGGGGGCGAGGTCGATCTTGGTCACACCGTCCTCCGCCGTGCACTCGGTGACGGTGCGGCCGCCGGCGGCTCCCCCGCGCCGGATGGTGGCCCGGATGGACTCCTGCGCCTCGGTGAAGTCGCACATCTGCTTCTGCATGTCGCGCTGGAAGCGCTTGAACTCCGGCCCGAGACTGAACTCGGCCATCATCGCCTCCTGTTCTTGTGGGCGGTCTGGATGACACGGCTGGTGACGGACCGGTGCCATGGACGGCATTCACCAGATGCCATTACGCCGGCATGTCCGACCCGGCGCATGCCGGTAGGGTTCGTGTTGCTCTTGCCGCGATTCGGGTCTGGAGGAACGGTGCTGCGGCGTTCGTCGACACTCGCTCTCGCATCGGCCATCGCGTTGGGCGCGGCCTTCGTCCCTCCGCTCCGGGAGACACCGGCGAGGGCGGCGGGCTGCCCGGAGGAACTGGTCTACGGCAGTCCCGCGAAAGAGCTGCCGCGTCAACTCTGGCCGCAGGAACGGCTGAACTTCACGGACGTCTGGGAGCACACCCGCGGCAAAGGCGTCAAGGTCGCCGTCGTCGACAGCGGCGTGGACATCGGCCATCCGCAGCTGAGGGGGCACGTCAAGGCGTACGACGTGACGAGGAGCGGCCTTCAGGACTGCGTCGGCCACGGCACCGCGGTCGCCGGGATCATCGGCGCCCGGGACATGCGCGACAAGGGCATCCCGTTCGTCGGAGTCGCCCCCCAGGCCGAGATCATCTCGGTGAAGATGGCGGTGAAGCCCACGGGCAACAGGTCGGAGTGGGCCGCGCAGGGGATCAGGAAGGCGGTCGACCTGGGCGCGAAGGTCATCAACGTCTCGTCCCAGTCGCCCGACCTGCCCGATCTGCGGCAGGCCGTCCGCTACGCACAGAAGCACGACGTGGTGATCGTCTCGGTCGCCGGCAACCTCACCGACCAGACCAAGCAGACCCCGCAGAAGTCCTACCCGGCGAGCTACCCCGGTGTGATCTCCGTTGGCGCCCTCTCCAAGGACGGCACACTCGCCGGTTTCTCCAACACCGTCACCCCGGTCACCGTGACCGCCCCCGGACAGGCCGTCATCAGCACCTGGCCGCGCGACTCCTACAAGCTCGACGACGGCACCAGCCTCGCGGCCCCCTACGTCGCCGGCACCGCCGCGCTGGTCCGCGCCTTCAACCCGAACCTGAACTACCAGCAGGTCAAGCAGCGCATCGAGTCGACCGCCGACGGTGCCCAGGTACAAGGCACCGGTTCTGGCGTGGTGAACCCGCTCCGGGCCGTCACCACCGTCGGCACGGGCGGCGGGAACGCCAGCACCGCCCCCGCCGCCGGTGTCCAGCGTGTCTCCATCGACCAGCCGGTCCCCGAAGACCGCTTCGGCCGCAACATGGCCCTCGCCATCGCGGGCGTGGCCCTCGCCATCGCCGCCGCCCTAGGCGTCGCGGCCATGGTCGTTCCCGCCGCCCGCCGCCGCCACTGACCTTTGGGTCGGCGGTCGCCGATCGTGGGTGCCGCTTCAGACTTGGCGGGTGATGCGCACGGCGATGGGCAGAGCGAGCGCGAGCGGGCGGAGCGGCTCTGGGCACTCCGGTGAGAACTCCAGCCACATGCGGCTGTTGTCGGCCTTGCTCTTCGTCCGCAGGGAGGCGACCTCCCGGCCGGTGGTGTCGGTGACGGCATAGCGGCCTCCATCCTGGTGGACGGTGCCGAGCAGCGTGCCACCGGCCGAGCGCAGAGACATCTCCCCACGCCCGCCGAGTTCGCCGAGGCTGTTCCCGTCCGCGTCGAGGACGGTCATACGCTCCCTGCCCAGAGTCCGGGGCATCCGGTTGATGATGAGCATGGTGCGCGCATGGGGATCGCGCAGGACGATGCTCCTGCGTCTCTTGTTTGGGTTGGTGGCGAAGAAGCTCGCTCCCTCCGTCGACTTCTTCATCAGCCGGCCGCAGGCCTGGGCCAGGAGAGCGCCTCCGCGTTCGTTGCGGTAGCGGCCTTCGCCGTTCACGAGGACGCGGTCGGCGTCGAACAGCGCACGCGGCGACGGTCCTGGCACCTCCTGGCCGCGGTCGTCCAGCACGCGCCAGGTACCGCCGAGGATCTCGATGGTCGCGGCGTGCACCGCCTCCAGCCAGCCGGCCGGCAGCGAACGGTCCCGCAGCAGCGTGGCCACCGCCTCCTTCTGGTCTCGCCGTCCGACCTTGGTCACGGTGTCGATGCCGGGTGCCGCCGCCGGGTCGTACCAGGTCGTCCATACCGGGTCGCTGATCGGCCAGGTCAGCCCGACCGCGTGCACAGCGCTCGACGGGATCGTCGCCTCGTCGTCACGGTGGCGCAACGCGATGCCGTCCCCCCTGATGGTGACGATGAGACGGCTCCTATGCACGGTGAGCGCCCAGATGACACCGACCAGGCCGACCATCAGGCCACCGCCGCCGTAGACGATGAGGGGCCCCGCGACCGTGCCGGCGTAGCTGGTGGGCAATGTGGACGCGCAGAGACCGAGGCCGATCAACGGACCGGCCACCGCCATGGCGAACGGCCACCGGTAGGCTCGCGGCCCCAGGGTGACCCGGAGTTCCGGTGCGCCCTTCACGCCCGGCGTCCGCCGGGCGAGGCCCGCCTGGCCGGCCCATCGCCTGCGCCACCAGATCCGGGCGGCCACCGGGCAGCCGACGGCGGCGACCAGGGCGACCAGCGGCAAGAACGACTGCATGCTCAGACCTTCAGGGTGCTCGCAGCCTCCGCGCCATCACGGCGCTGGGCGACCACGTGCAGTTTCTGCCGGACGTCGTGGAGTTCCTCGACCCGGGCCTTGAGGTCCTGATCCGCCCACTCGGTCATGACGGCATGCGCCGTCGCAGTTCGAAGCCGTACAACATGAAGGCGTCCGTGCTGATGTCATGGGGAGCACCGTTGAGGGTGTAGCGGGCCCCCTTGAGGAGGCCCATCGCACTGTGCCTCGTGTTTGTCGGCAAGGACGCGAATCGTCTCGGCCGGGTGCTCATGTTCCACGTCGAGTACTCCGCCCTTCCGTTGATCACGTACCGCCTCGTGATGGAGTATGACGGACTGGTATGCCCCTACGGGCTCTGATTGAAGACCGCCCGGCTGCCGACCACCAGAGCGTTGGTTGATGCTCTGGCAGACACATGTCCGAGACGTCAAGACCGCGCACGACCGGATCCCAAGATGGCTGTTGGCGGGCGAGTGACCACATCGATTGCCCTGCACGGCCGAATCGCAGCGGCGGGGACCGCAGCCCGTGTTGGTGAAGTCCGTGATTAACGACATGACGCTGCTCTGCTGAGGCCACTACCGGCGCCGTGACGGTGACGGCTCGACTGACGATGTCGCTCAGGCGCTCAACGCATTGAGGTGGAATCGTTCCACAATGGACCCGCCGATCCGCGGACGGCGGCTTTGATGGTTTCGGCATCCTCCTTGAAAGCGCCCAGCTCGCACACTTTGACCGCAGCGTGTTCCGACCTCCATTCCGGGTGGTACATGCGGTAGGGCAGTTGCATTGGTGCTTGCTTGGGCCAAGCCATCAACCAGTCGCCCTTGGCGCGACCGGGTGCCTGAACGATCCGAACCTCCTCCAACTGAGTCCAGAGAATCCGAGTCGCCTGGCCGCGTGCTCTCACCTCCATCCCCCCGTCGTCCACCCGGAACTCCATCGGATGGTAGGCGTACGGGAGCAGGAGCACGCCACCGACGAGAAGGACGAAAAAGAAGATGATCAGCGTAAAGCTAATGACTGGATCCAGGCCGAGGAAGGTGCCCGCGACCATTAGTACTGCCAGCCCCAGTGCCCCCAGGGTGGACTGCCATATCGGTTTCTTCTCTGCGTAGAAGACATCAGATTGCATCAGCCTCACCGGATGCTGCTGTTGTGGGTGCCGTACCGCCTAAAGAACCGGCGTCCGGCTATCCCATCATCTTGCGAAGTCTGTCGAGTTGCTCGGCTGCGGCCCGGGCAGGATTCTCTGAGCGGGCTACGGCGGCGGTACTCTGTTCGATACGGTCAGAGACCTCTTGGATGGTTCCCTTGGAAACCATTTCTTCCAGCCGAGTGACATCCCCCGTTAGTGGCGCCATCAGTTCCTGACTCTTCGTGGCCAGGGACTGCTGTGCGGCGAGTATGGTCTTGGTGATCTCTTCGGACAGTGCTTCGGATCCTTGCTTCATGGCTCGCGGATTGATGTCGAGTCGGTCGAGCATCCCGTTGGGCTGCACAGTGACCCGGATGTAACCGTCCTCACTCTCCGCCTCACCTGTGAGTTCGCTGAGTTGGTCAACGACGGCGAGTGCCTGCTTCACTTGCTTCTGAATCCGGTCGATTTCCCGGTCGAGTTCGGGGTTTCCGGTGCCTGCCACTCTTTCTCCTGGTTCTGATGGAATTTGTGTCTACTTCGCAGACTATGCCTGGGGAACGGGAACCGTGGGCTGAGCCCAGTCGATGTTGATGTCCTTGAAGGACGTCCCGCCGCCCAGGTTGACCTCCAGCTTGGCGAAGTTCAGGCCCGCCGCCGAAGCAATGTCCTGCAGCGGACCGATGGCGATCCCGGCCACCCCCAGGACGGCCGTGACCGAGGCGGCGGTTCCGGCCGACAGGATTGCGCCCTGAATCAACTTTGCGATCCTGAAGAAGATTCCGACGTAAGGAGTGTTCTCGCCAATCGAGAAGGCTATGATTGCCGCTAGAGAAATCATTGCGAAGCCGAACATGGCGTTCTGAATGAAGTGCAGTTGCTGAACAAGTTCGGTCAGCGCTTGGCTGTTCTTGTCGGCGGCGGCGGCGGTCTGTTCAACTTCTTTCTTGAAGATCTCGGCCCAGTTGTCGAATGCGCTCTTGGAGTCGCCTTCCCAATTCTTGTCGAGCGTCTTGGCAATGCCTTCCCAGGTGCCTCCAGTCACTCCTTCTAGATTGGTTTTGGCTGCGTTCCAGCCGCCGATCGCCTCTTGTATATCGCTGTCTATTGGCGTGAAAAGCGCCCAGAGGATGGTGGACGCGATCGCGGTAGGGGCAAGGGTCTTTGAGGCTCCGTTGGCCGTGGCTATGGCTATGTTCTTGGCGAGCAGTGCGCCGATTCCGGCTCCCGCCCAGCCCGCACCCGTGAGGGCGCCTTCCTTCGGCGCAAAGCCCCAGGAGCTGGAAGGTTTGGTGTATTGACTCTTGGGAGCGCGCTTGGCTCTGGTGTCGGCGGAGTTGGCGATCTCGGCCTTTGCAATGGTGTTGGCGACCTTCACCAGCCCCTCCGACGCGGTCTTGAGTTGCTTGGCTCCCGCGTCAATGCTGTTAGAGAGGGTGCTTCGTGAGCTCTCGTAGGAACTTGAGAAGAGAAAGTGGCAGATCACGCCGAAGGCGAGGGGGTTCAGGTCGCAGGCCTTCTCGGTGTACTCATGGGCCACCTTCATATAGGAGAGCGGTTCGGAGGACATTTCTCCCGCGGTCTCAGCGATCTTTTCTGCGTGCGCGCGAAGCTCTTTGGAAGGTGCCATCGAAACCTCCTGGTGGTGTGTCTTGATGAGCTCGCCGGTCTTTATGTCTAACGAAGGATCTCTAGGAAATGGGGTCGTCGCGGTGGGCGGTTTGGATTAGGCGGGTGCCGGTGCGGCGGTCTATGTGGTAGCCGCGGCCGGGGGGGAGCTTGTGGGGCTTGATGTTGCCGAGCAGGATGCCCTCGTCCTTGTTGCCGGACATCAGCAGGCCAGGCGACGCCATTTCCTTGATGCGGGTGATGGCCGGGTCGAACATGCCGCGGCCGGCGCCGCCCATGGCGCGGGCGAGGATGATGTGCAGGCCGATGTCGCGGGCCTGCGGGAGGAGTTCGACGAGGGGACGCAGCGGGTTGTCGGACGTGGCGACCATCTCGTAGTCGTCGATGATGAGGAACAGGTCGGCGCCCGTCCACCACGAGCGGGAGCGGAGCTGGTCGGGGGTCAGGTCGGCCGGTGGGAGCCGCTGCATCATCGCGCCGCGGATGTCGTTGACCAGTGAGGTCGCCGCCGGCGCGGAGGCGCCGAAGCCGATCTGGTGTTCGGTGTTGGCGACGTCCAGCAGCGAGCGTCCGTAGTCGATGAAGATGATGCGGGCCTGGTCGGGGGTGTAGCGGCTGGTGATGCCGGTGGCGATGTGCCGCAGCAGGTTGGACTTGCCGCATTCGGCGTCGCCGAGCACCAGGAAGTGCGGGTCCTGGGTGAAGTCGAGGTAGACGGGGGAGAGCGACTCCTCGTCGATGCCGATGGGGATGCGCATGCCGGTCTCGGCCGGGGTCGGCAGCGACGACACCGGCAGGACGTCCGGCAGCATGCGGACCTGCGGGGCGCGCTGGCCGGTCCACGCCTCGTTGACCGCCTGCACCATCTTGAGGACGCCGTCGTTCAGCGACTCGTCGGCGCCGCCGCCGTCGAGGCGGGGGACGGCGGTGAGGAAGTGGTAGCCGTCGCGGGACAGGCCGCGGCCGGGACGTCCCTCGGGGACGTTGTCGGCGAGCTTCCGGTCGATCTCCGACTCGTACGGGTCGCCGAGCCGCAGCTCCAGCTTGGTGCCGAACAGGTCGCGGATGTTGCTGCGGAACTCGGTCCACTTGTTGGACGAGGCGATGATGTGGATCCCGTACCCGAGGCCGCGGGCGGCGAGCTGGGTGATGGTGTCCTGTGTGGCCTCGTAGTCCTGGCGGAGCGTCAGCCAGTTGTCCACGACGAGGAACACGTCGCCGTAGCCGTCGCCGGGGTGCTCGCCGGACGCGCGCATCCGCCGGTAGGTCGCGATGCCGTCGATGCCGCGCTCGGCGAACTCCCGCTCGCGCTGCTCCAGCAGCCCGCTGACCTCGGCGACCGTCCGGCGGACCCGGTCGGCGTCCAGGCGGGTGGCGATCCCGCCGACGTGCGGCAGGTCGGCCAGCGCGGCGAGCGCGCCGCCACCGAAGTCGAGGCAGTAGAACTGCACCTCGGCGGGGGTGTGGGTGAGGGCGAGGGACGCCATCAGCGTCCGGATCGTGGTCGACTTGCCGCTCTGCGGACCGCCGGCGATGCCGACGTGGCCGGCGCCGCCGGACAGCTCCAGCCAGTACGGGTCCCGGCGCTGGTGGAACGGCTTGTCGACGATGCCCGCCATGGCGTAGAGCTTGCCGCGGCCCTCCCAGCCGGCCGTCGTGAGCCCGTACTCGCGGGTGACCTGCAGCGGCGGGAGCATCTCGTTCAGCGCGGGCGGCTCGTCCAGCGGCGGCAGCCAGATCTGGTGCGCCTTCGCGCCGTGGCCGGCCAGTTGCCGGACCACCACGTCGAACAGCGCATCCTTGGACTTGTTCTCCTCCGGCTCCGGTGCGGGCGCGTCCGGCTGTTCGACCACCTGCGGCCGCATGTAGTTCGCCAGGTACGGGACGACCTGGGCGGCGACCTGGCCGGTCTGCCGGCCGGTGTCCTGCTTGTGGGGCTGCTCGTCCACCGGGCCCGACACGTACGCCGCCTTGAACCGCACCATCGGCTCGGTCGCGAACTTCAGGTAGCCGTTACCGGGCGCGGGGGGCAGTTCGTAGGCGTCGGGGACGCCGAGGACGACCCGCGATTCCATCGCCGAGAACGTCCGCAGGCCGATCCGGTAGGACAGGTGCGTGTCGAGGCCGCGCAGCTTGCCCTCCTCCAGGCGCTGCGAGGCGAGCAGCAGGTGGACGCCGAGCGACCGGCCGAGCCGTCCGATCATGACGAACAGCTCGGCGAAGTCGGGCTTGGCGGACAGCAGTTCGGAGAACTCGTCCAGGACCAGGAACAGCGTCGGCATCGGCGGCAGGTCGGCGCCGTCCAGCCGGGCCTTCTCGTAGTCGCGCAGCGAGGCGTAGTTGCCCATGGCCCGCAGGTACTCCTGCCGCCGCACCATCTCGCCGTGCAGCGCGTCGTACATGCGGTCGACCAGCGGGAGCTCGTCCTCCAGGTTGGTGATGATGGCGGAGACGTGCTCCAGGCCGTCCATCCCGAGGAACGTCGCGCCGCCCTTGAAGTCGACGAGGACGAAGTTGAGGATGTCGGGCGCGTGCGTCATGGCGAGGCCCAGCACCAGCGTGCGCAGCAGCTCCGACTTGCCGGAACCGGTGGCGCCGATGCACAGGCCGTGCGGTCCCATGCCGCCCTGCGCCGACTCCTTGATGTCGAGTTCGATGGGGCGCCCGTCGGCGTCCAGCCCGATCGGCACCCGGAACCGGTTGCGCTGGGCGCGCGGCCGCCACACCCGCGCCGGGTCGACCTCGTACGGGTTCTCGACGCCGAGGAGGGACGTCAGCGTCATGTTGCCCGACAGGACGTCCTCTTCCTCGGTGGTGTCGTTCGTGCTGCTGCGGAACGGCGACAGCTGGCGGGCGAGGCTCTCCGCCTGCGGGATGCTCACACCGTCGGGGGCGCCGATCGAGGACGGGACGTCCTTGCCGGCCCGGTCCTTCTTCAGCATGTGGACCTTGCCGGCGGCGACGTTCAGCCGCAGCGTCCCGCCCTCGGTGGTGAAGCCGACGGTCTGGCCGAGGTCGATGACGCAGACGCCCTCGATGCCGTCGGCGGCGAGCTGCGAGTCGTAGGACGCCATGCCGCCGTCCACCACGACCACGTGCAACGGCAGTTCACCGGACGGACGGCCCGCCACGAACCGGGAGCGGTCCTTCACCTCCGGCCCGAGCAGGACCTCCAGCTCCGACATCGTCGGCGCGATCCTGCGGATCTGCCCCGCGGCGTCGTGCTCGGTGGGGTGCAGCGCGTGGGGCAGCCACTTCACCCAGTCCCAGTGCGGAAGGTGCTCCTGGGACGTGCAGACGCTGATCTGCACGTCGTCGGGGGAGTGGAACGTCGCGATCTGCATGAGCATGGCGCGGAGCATGGCCCGCCCCGCCTCCACGTCCCCGGACAGGAAGATCCGCGAGAACGAGCGGAGGTTGATCGCGACGGGCAGCGCCGGGACGGTCGAGTGCGTCCGGATGAAGCGCCGCAGCGCGCCGGCGCTCATCGGCTCCAGGTCCTCGATGGGCTTGGTCTCCGGCGCGATCAGCTGGACGGCGAGCCGCTGCGGGCCCGCCCCGACCCGCACCTGGCCGAAGTCGCCGTCCTCGGCGCGCCGCTCCCACAGCCGGGAGCTCATCACGATCGACCACAGCCGCGTCGGGTCCGGGTTGTACCACTCCAGGGCCTCGCGCTGCTGGGTGGCGGCCTTGCGCACCTTTGTCCGGACCTGCCCGAGATAACGCAGGTAGTCGCGCCGTTCGCTGTTCAGTTTCGATTTGCGTTCGCCGGACTTCTGGCCGACCTGGCTGAACATCATGCCGAACATCGACAGGCCCATCATCCCGCCCGCGACCATCTGCAGCGGGTTGGAGTTGGGGTTCAGGAACATGAACGCCATCGCGCCCGAGCCCGCCGCCATCGGCAGGTACATGAGCACGCTGCGGAACCCGTCGGTGGTGATTTCAGGCAGCTCGGGCGGTGATTCCAGCAGGACCTCGCCCCGTGGCATCTCCGGCGGCTTCCGGCGTTCTTTGCGCCGCACCAGTACCGTGCTCACTGGACCGGGCTCCCCTCTGGCCGTCAGTCGTCGCAGCCCGACATCATACGGATAAAGTGCGTCCCCCGGCTTTCAGGACAGCACGCTAAAGCGAATCGGACGCCCGGCGCCACGCCCAGACCAGTGGGAACACCAATCGTCGCCAGGCGGCGGAGAACCTACAGAACTCGGAGACCACGATGTTCGGACCGGACGGCCTCGACCTCGGCGACCTGCTGCGCCAGTCGCAGGAGCGGATGGCCAAACTCGCCGCGGTGCGGGAGCAGATGGCGGGGCTTCAGGGCCGCGCGGAGTCGCAGGACGGCCGCATCAGCGTGACGAGCACGGCCGAGGACCCGCTCGCCGAGATCAAGATCGACCCCAGGGCGATGCGGATGGGGTCGGAGGAGCTGGCGGCCACGCTCCAGGAGACGGCCCGGCGCGCCCGCCAGGACCTCGACGCGCAGGTGCAGAAGATCACCGCCGACCAGTTCGGCGGCACCGAGAACCCGATGGACGTGCTCAAGGACCAGGACGCGCTGAAGAAGTCCCTCACCGACATGCAGGGCGTCTTCGAGCAGGCCGGGCGCCAGTCCCAGCAGATGATGGACGAGCTGCACCGAAAGCTCGGCCTCCGGGACACCGGCAAATGACGGCCCGGTGGGGTGAGGCGGTGCTCGCCGCGGAGCCGTTGCGGCGGCGCGTGTCCGACGACTCCGGGACGCGGGCCCTGATCGTCGCCGCCCTGCTGGTCTTCCTGGCCGGTGCCGTGGTGGCCGGGGTGCTGGCCTACACCGGGCGCTGGCGGTCGTGGTACCCGGGCCGGTTCCGGGTGACCTTCATGCCGCTGGCGGCGCCGTGGTTCGCGGCCGCCGCCCTGCTGATGGCCGGCCTGGTGGGGCTGGACTTCCTGCTGGACCCGATCCCGGCCGGCCTGGCGCTGCTCGGTGTCGCGCTGGCGATCGCCTGCCTGCTCGTCGCCGGTGTCTACGCGATCCATCCCCCGCGGCGCATGCTCCCCCGCTGGATCAGGCATCTGGAAGGGGACGGCTCGCCGTCCGGACCGGCGGGCGGCCGTTGATGAGGCGGCCGGCCCGGAGCGGTTCTCCCCCCGCCGGCGCGGGCTCCCGCGCGTGGCTCAACATCGCCGTCCTGGGAGCCGCCGCGCTGGTGGGCCTGGTGGTCCTCGCGCGGCCGCTGTGGTGGTACGCGACCGGCACACCGACGAAGGCGGCGGTGGAGCGCTGCGACGATCCCGGCCGGAGGCCGCTGGTCTGCGGCGGGACGTGGACCCTGCCGGACGGTACCGAGCACCACGGCCGGATCGCCGGGGCGGGAGAGGGCGACGAGGGGAAGACCGTCCCCGTACGCGCCTCCGCGTCCCATGCCGCGACGTTCTCCCTGCGGCTCGTGTACGGTCCCGCCCTCGTGCTGCTCGTGGCCGCGTTCTTCGGCTACGTCTCCTACCGGCAGCGAGCCGTCGCGCGAAAGAACGCGGGAGGGAACACGCGGGCGGACGCCCCGGGTGCGCGGCCCGCGGGGACGGATCCCGGGCAGGGCCTGTCCTCCTGAGCGTCAGCGGTGGGGCTGGGTCTTGTCGACGTACTTCTTGCCCGCGTCGTCCTCCGAGCCGTAGGAGTCGCCCCAGTTCGCCCACGGGGTGGCGAGGATGTTGCCTCCGTTGAGGGTGTCCGCCGTCCCGAGCGTGGCGGCGAGCTTCTCGGGGACCGTCAGCGGCGCCACCCGGGAGGTGAGCGGAACGCCCAGCCCGGTCGCCGGGTTCGCGCCGAAGACCTCCGACGTCCGCTTGGTCAGCAGGTAGGCGAGAGCGCCCTTGAGCATGTCGTCGGCGCCGTTCATCGTCGCCTTCCCGAAGGTCGCGAAGACCTCGGAGTTGCCGTTGAACAGCTGGCCGACCATGTTCGTGCCGAGGAAGACGCCCCAGACCGCGGCCGCGCCCACCGAGATCTTCTCGATGATCGTCGAGCTGACGTTGAGGACCTTGTAGGCCATGGACGCGAACTGGTTCGCCTGGGCCTCCAGCTCCAGCGCGGCGGGCGCGCCGACGATGGTCCCGGCCGCGATGCAGATCGCCGTTGCGAAGATCGCCAGCAGCGTCATGATGATGAACATCAGGTAGATGAAGACGCCGATCAGGACGGCGAGGATGTACAGCGCGACGATCACCGACCACGCCATGACGATGGAGAAGTCGAGCTGGTCGGAGTAGTCGTCCATCTTGCCGTCGAAGGCGGTGCGGTCGTCACCCTCCCAGGCGCTCGTGGAGACGCGCCGCGTCAGCTCCTCGATCTTCTGCTGCGCCTTCTCCAGCTGGTCGACCATGTCCTTCCAGCCGTCGGCCGCCCGCCACAGCTTGCCGGGGTTCCCCTGCGCCTGGTAGACGATCGGCACGATCGGGATCGCGGCCGGAATGATCACCGACACCCACAGCGACTCGAAGAACGCCGCCTTCGCCAGGCCCTCCGCGGCGTCCAGTGCCTCGGCCGCCATCAGATCCCCTCAAGCGTCGACTGGCGCTCGGCCTCGTCCTGGATGCCGGCCGTCTTGACGAGCCTGTCGTTGATGTCCATCGCGTGCTTGCTCTTGTCGATGAGGTCCTGGTCGGCGAACTCGATCATCTGCGTGTACGTCAGGGCGGCCGAGATGGCGAACATGGTGTACGCGTCGGGCTGGGCGTCGCGGGGTTCGGCGTCGAGCTTGTAGCGCGCCTGCTTGAACAGCTCCATGAGCTCCTTCTCCACCGCGGCGCCGAGCTTCTTCAGTTCGTCCGGTGAGAACCGCACCTCCCCGCTCGTCTTGCCGGGCGGCGCCGGGGGCGCCTGCGGGGAGGGAGACGGGGTCGGTGTTGCGCCTCCCGGCGGCGTGGCGGGGTGGCCGGCGGCCGGGGCAGGGGCGGGGCTCGGGCCGTTCAGGAGGTCGGCGACTCTGTTCTCACCCATGCGAAGGCCTCCGTTCTGTGAGCGGTGAGCGAACCTGAAGAGACAACGGGGCATCGACCGACGGTCGGATAGCCCCCATCATGGCAGGCATCCACAGGGCGGCTTCGCGGCACAGAACTTCGTGCGACGCGAGGCCGCTCCGTCAGGTGCGGCCCTCCAGTTGGGCGAAGGCGACGTTCCACCAGGACTCGGTGTCGGTGAAGGCGGCCGGGTCGAGGGCGCTCAGCTCCTCCCGGAGCCGTGCGGCGGGCAGGGCGCGGGTGGCCTTTCCCTGGTCGGCGCGGATGAGGCGTTCGAGATGGTAGAGGAACTCGACGAAGGCGCCGAGCGTGGAGTTGACGACCTCCAGCCCGGTGGTGTCGCCGAGGTCGAGGAGCATGACCGCGCCGCTGTCACCGTCCAGGCAGTAGTACATCTTCTCGTCCGGGACGGCGCCGAGGACGAGGAGACCGAGTGGCTCGTTCTCGCCGACCTGTATTTCGAGGACGTTGAAGAGCTCGAAGTCGCCCTCGACGTATGCGGTGAACAGCAGCGGCACCTGGGCCGGTATGGCGGCCTCGGGCGGCAGGGCGCTCAGGTCGAACGTCATCCGCTCGACGCGGTCCGGGGGCAGGTAGAGGAGCCCGTCCTCACCCCACAGGCGCACCATGTCCTGATATTCGAGCATTAGGCTCCCTCAGTGATGAGTCCCTGGGCGACGAGGAAGTCGTACCAGCGGTCCTCGGGCGGAGCGGGGATCTGCTCGGCGTAGCCCGGGCCGAGGACGTACCGGTCGATGAAGTCGTCGATACCCCCGGTCAGCCGCTCGAAGCGGGAGTCGAAGGCGTACTCGGCGTCCATCTCGGGGAACCACCACACCGCCCCGGTGGCGCGCTCGACCATGAAGGGGAAGTCCATGTTCCCCCCGAAGCACACCCAGGCGTCACGGCCACCGTCGAGGTCGTCGCAGTAGAACTGGTTGGCGCCGATGGTGCGGGTGGAGTGGACGGTGATGACGCCGGCGTACAGGCCGTCGGTCACCAGCAGCAGATCCCGCAGCTCCGGCGGAAGGCCGGTGAGGACGTCCGCGGAGCCGGACGCGCCGGGATTGAACTCGGCGAACATATAGGAATCGGGTCCCGATTCCAGGCTCTGCCGGATGGAATCGATCTTCTGGCGAAGCCGGTCGTTCATTCGATGAT
>NZ_BCQQ01000005.1 GCF_001552155.1 Actinomadura formosensis NBRC 14204
CACGGCGGGATGCGCATGCGGCCGGGCTGCCCTGCCCCTCGGACGGGGAGTTGTCCAAGCTGGTCATCACCGAGGCCAAGAAGACCACCGGGCGGGCGTGGCTGGGCGAGGTGTCGGCCGTGGTGCTCCAGCAGGCCCTGGCCGACCTGAACACCGCCTACCGCAACTGGTTCGCGTCACTGTCGGGGAAACGCAAAGGCCGCAAGGTCGCGGCGCCCAGGTTCCGGTCCCGCAAGGACCGGCGGCAGGCGGTCCGGTTCACCCGCAACGCCCGCTTCACGGTCACGGCGGGCGGGAGGCTGCGCCTGCCCAAGATCGGGGACGTGCGGGTGCGGTGGTCCCGTCCGCTGCCGTCCGAGCCGTCCTCAGTGACGGTGATCAAGGACGCGGCCGGCCGGTACTTCGCCTCCTTCGTGGTCGAGACGACCAGCGAGCCGCTGCCGGAGGTGGCGGCCGAGGTCGGCATCGATCTGGGATTGACGCATTTCGCGGTGACCTCGGACGGCCGGAAGATCACCTCTCCGCGGTTCCTGCGCCGCGCCGAGCGCCGGCTCAGAAAGGCGCAGCGGGTGCTGTCGCGTAAGCGGAAGGGGTCGGCGAACCGGCGGAAGGCGGCCGCGCGGGTCGCGGGGCTGCACGCCCGCGTGGCCGATGCGCGGCGGGACCATCACCACAAGCTGTCCACCCGGTTGATCCGCGACAACCAAGCGGTCTACGTGGAGGACCTGTGCGTGTCCGGTCTGGCCCGCACCCGCCTGGCCAGGTCCGTGCACGACGCGGGCTGGTCCCAGTTCGTCGCGATGCTCGAATACAAGGCGCAACGGTACGGCCGCACGTTCGCGAAGGTGGACCGCTGGTTCCCCTCCTCCAAGCTGTGCTCGGCGTGCGGGACGGTCGCCGAAGCGATGCCGCTGAACATCCGCGAGTGGCGGTGCCCGTGCGGCGCGGTCCACGACCGCGATGTCAACGCCGCGATCAACATCCTGGCCGCCGGGCGGGCGGACAGGCGAAACGCCTGTGGAGGGACCGTAAGACCTTCCGCGTAGCGGAGGCGGGACCCGGTGAAACAGGAAGCCACAGAAGTGCCGCACACGCGGCACAGGCTGAATCCCCGGCCTTCAGGCCGGGGAGCGCGTCAATCCACCATGGCCGTGCTGGCAGACGGCTCTGTAGGCGACCTTTACGAGATCGGAGCCACCGGCGGCATCGTCTTCAGCCGCTTCACCCTCCCCTGGCTGGAGTCCTGACCGCGCACCGCCTCCCCGTCCCGGGCGACACAGGCCCCGGGGCGGGGAGGCGGTTTCCGGTTCCGTTCACAGGGTGTGGATGGTGCGTCCCCTGACCACGGTCTGAAGGCAGGTGGGGTCGTCGGTTCCGGCCTCCATGTCGGGCAGGCGGGTGCCGGGATCCAGCGCGGGACAGTCCCAGATCGTGATGGAGGCCGGTGCGCCCGGCTCCAGGCATCCGCTTTCGTCGCGGCCCGCGGCTCGCCGGCCGCCGGCGGTGTGAGCGCGGACCGCCTCGGTGACCGTGATCCGCTGCTCGGGGTTGTGATGGCCGACGGCGGCGCGGACGGCCTGCCAGGGCCCCATCGGCATGATGGGCGAGTCCGAGCTGAGCGCGAGCGGCACCCCCGCGTCCAGGAGCGCCCGGAACGGATTCATCGAGCCGACCCGCTCCACGCCGAGCCGGTCGGCGTACATGCCGCCGGTTCCGCCCCAGAGGGTGTCCGCGATCGGCTGGACGCTCGCCGCGATCCCCAGCCGCGCCATGACCGCGATCATGTCGGCGTCGAGCATCTCGACGTGTTCCAGCCGGTGGCGGCCGGCTCTGACGCGTTCGGTTCCGATGCGGGCCTCCGCCTCCTCGAAGCCGCGCAGGACCGTCCGCAGCGCGCCGTCGCCGATGGCGTGGAACCCGGCCTGGAGGCCCTCGCGAGTGCAGTCCAGGACGTGCTGGGCGACCTCCTCGACGGTCCGGTAGGCGTGGCCGGTGTTCCCGGGCGCGTCAGCGTAGGGGCTGGTCAGGCAGGCGGTATGGGATCCGATCGAGCCGTCGGCGAGCAGGTCGCCGGCCAGGCCGGCGAGGCCGTGCCGGTGGGCGAGCGCGGCGGCGCCGATCTCGCCCCAGTAACCGATCACCTCCGGAAGGGGTTCGCCGCGGGCCAGCTCAAGGAGTGCGGACAGGTCGTCCTCGCTGGACAGGCCGGGTGCGGCGTTCTCGTGCAGGCAGCCGATGCCGCGGCGGGCCGCCTCCTGCAGCGTCCGGCGCTGGATGCGGCGGCGCTGCTGCGCGGTGAGGCAGTCGAAGGCGTACCGGCGGATGGTGTGGTGGGCGTCCAGCCGCACCAGCCCGCCGGGGTCGAAGCCGGCCTGCGCGCGGGCCTGCGGGACGGCGGCCAGCAGCGCCGTGGACACGGCCCCGGAGTGCGCGTCGGTCCGGGACAGGTAGCAGGCGGCTCCCCCGGTGGCGGCGTCGAGTTCGGCGGCGGTGGGCGGCCGGCGCTCGGGCCAGCGGGTCTCGTCCCAGCCGTGCCCGATCAGGATCTCGGCCGGGCGCGCGGCGGCGTGCTCGGCGAGCCGCCGCAGCGCCTCCCGCAGGGACGGGCAGCCGCTGAGATCCAGCCCGTCCAGCGCCACCCCGGTCGCGGTGACATGGACATGGGTGTCGACGAAAGCGGGGGTGACCAGCGCACCGGCCAGTTCCACGACCTCGTCGGCGCCGTGGCCGTCGGCCTCGGGGTCCTGGTCGCGGCCCACCCAGGCGATGGTGTCGCCCTCCAGCATCAGCGCCGTCGCGCCGTCGTCCACGGGTGAGTGGACGACGCCGCCCCGGTACAGCACACGTGACATTCGCTTTCCCGCCTCAGCGCTCGAGTACCGCGTTCAGGAAGGCCCTCGCGCGCGGCGTGGCCGGTTCGTCCAGGACGGCCTGCGGGCTGCCCTGTTCGACGATCCCGCCGTCGGCGACCAGGACCACCCGGTCGGCGACCTTGCGGGCGAACTGCATCTCATGCGTGACGACGATCATGGTCATGCCCTCGGTGGCCAGCGCCCGCATGACCTCCAGGACCTCACCCACCAGTTCGGGGTCGAGCGCCGAGGTCGGCTCGTCGAACAGCATCAGCTGGGGACGCATCGCCAGCGCGCGGGCGATCGCCACCCGCTGGCGCTGCCCGCCCGACAGGCTGGACGGAAAGGAATCGCACTTGTCGGCGAGCCCGACCTTGTCCAGCAGCTGCCGGGCCTCCTGCCGGGCTTCGTCGCGCGGCCTGCCCGCCACCTTGACCGGCGCGCACATGACGTTGCCGAGCACCGACATGTGCGGGAAGAGGTTGAAGCTCTGGAAGACCATCCCGACGTTGCGGCGGATGCGGTTGAGCGGGCCCTGCTGGTAGCTGAGCCGTTCGCCGCTGATGTCGATGGTCCCGGCGTCGAGCCGCTCCAGCCCGTTCACGCAGCGCAGCAGGGTGCTCTTGCCCGCCCCGGACGGTCCGATGAGCACGACGACCTCGCTCTGGTGCACGTCCAGGTCGATGCCCTCGAACACCGTCACCGGACCGAACGCCTTGGCCGCCCCGCGGATCCGCACCACCATCAGACGCCGTACCTTCCCATGCGCCTTTCCAGCATCCGGACGCCTCCCGACAGCAGCAGCACGATGACCAGGTAGTAGATCCCGACGATCACGTAGAACTCCAGTGGCCGGAACTTCTCCGCGGCCACGATCTGCGCCGTCCGGAACAGCTCGGCCACGGTGATGAACGCCGCGACCGAGGTGTCCTTCACCGCGATGATGAACTGGTTGCCCAGCGAGGGCAGGACGGTGCGCAGCGCCTGCGGCGCGATCACCAGCCGCATCGTCTTCCACGAGCTCATGCCCAGGGAACGGCCCGCCTCGACCTGCCCGGTGGGCACCGACTGGATCCCGGACCGGTAGATCTCCGCCACGTACGCCGCGTTGTGCACCGAGAGCCCGATCACGCCGGCCCAGAACGCCTCGATGGTCACGATCGAGGCCAGCCCGAAGTAGATGATGAACAGCTGGGTGACCAGCGGCGTCCCCCGGATGAGGGAGACGTAGCCGGCCGCCAGCGCCCGCACCGGCCCCAGCCGGCTCAACCGGCAGTAGGCCAGGACCGCGCCCAGGACGGCGGCGAGCACGATCGACCACAGCGCCAGTTGCAGCGTGAGCCACAGCGCGTCCAGGAAGACCGGCGCGGTATCGATGAAGTCGGAGAGCCACTGCATGAAGGGCGGCCCTCACGAATCGGTGGGGTCGATGCCGAACCACTGCCGGAAGATCCTGGTGTAGGTGCCGTCGGCCTTCATGTCCGCCAGCGCCTTGTTGACGGCCGCCAGCAGCTTGCCGTGCTTCTTGCGGACCGGGATGGCCGCCGGGTTGTCCACCAGCGAGGGCCCCACCGGCTTGACCTGCAGGCCGGCCTTCTTGGCGGCGTAGGCGCCGACCAGCTTGTCGACGATCGCGGCGTCGATGCGCCCGGTGGGGACGTCGTTGAGGGCGTCGACGTCGCTCTCGTACGTCTTCACCTTCTTGACGTTGGACTTCTTCTTCATCTCCGCTTCGAAGGTGCTGCCCAGCGGGACCCCGACCACGGCGTTGCGCAGGTCGTCGATGGATCCCGCGGTGGAGGCCGACTTCACCCACAGGAACGCGCCCGACTTGTAGTAGTCGTTGGAGAAGTCCACGACCTTCGCCCGCTCCGGGGTGTTGGTCATCGAGCCGACGATCGCGTCGTAGCGGCCCGCCTGCAGACCCGCGAGCAGGGTGTTGAACGCTCCGGTGGCCGGCTTGGGGGTGAGCTTGAGCCGTTTCGCCACCTCCGTTCCGATGGCGACGTCGAAGCCGGTGAGCTTGCCGTTCTCGTAGAAGCTGAACGGGGCGAGCTGCCCGCTCAGGGCGAAGGCGAACTCCCCGTTCCGGACGAGGTCGTAGCCCTCGTCCTCGCCGCCGCCCGAACCGCCGCCGCCGAACCCGGCGCATCCGCTGAGCAGGGCCGCGGTGACCACGAGGGCACCGCCCCGCACGGCCGCGCTCCTGCCCGCTCCCCGCCCGGTGCCGCCTTCAACGCGCCGGCCGAGACCCTTCCGGCCGCGCAACCAATTGACGATCATGGTCCAACTCCATGTCCTGTGATGATGCTTCGGGGGAGCCCTCGCACGCCCTTCGACCGGACGGTGACCTCTGCGGTGGCCATGCCGCCCTTCCGGCCACGCGGCCGGCGACCTACACGCTCAGCACCGACCGCGGTCCGAGGTGGGTCGCAACCTTGTCTCCTCCGCTCCTCCGGCGTAATGCTGTATACAGCACACTGAATCATGTGTTCTCGTCAAGAGGTTGGAGGAGAGAAATCGGGAGAAGAACGCCGCGCAGGCGCATCACTACATCCCGAATCACCCGGCGCGGGCAGCGAAGCGGAAGATGCCGGCGGCGGCCGGGCGGCTCGGCTACCGGGCGAGGCGGCGGGGAAGAGGGGTCCGCCTCACCGTGGGCGGGCCGTTTCCAGGGTCTTGGTGTCGAAGGTTCCGCTGCGGAAGGCTTCGCTGTCGAGGACGCGCCGCAGCAGCGGCAGGTTCGTCTTGATCCCGGTGACGGTGAAGTCGTCGACGGCGCGGCGGGCCGACTCGATCGCGGCCTCCCGGGTGGCCGCGGCGGTGCACAGCTTGGCCAGGAGCGGATCGTAGTGGGGCGTCACCTCGTCCCCGGTGCGGTAGCCGGTGTCGACCCGGATGTGCTCGCCGGCCGGCTCCTTCCACTGCTCGATGCGTCCGGGAGAGGGGAACATCCGGACCGGGTCCTCGGCGTAGATCCTGAGTTCGATCGCGTGGTCACGGCGGGACGGTTCGGTGAGCCCGGCGTCCTCGCGGGCCGCGACGAGCAACTGGGCCTCGACGAGGTCCATGCCGGTGACGAGTTCGGTGACCGGGTGCTCCACCTGGAGCCGGGTGTTCATCTCCAGGAAGACGAACTCCTCGGTGCGCGGGTCGACCAGGTACTCCAGCGTGCCCGCCCCGCGGTAGCCGAGCGCCTCCCCGGCCCGGCGGCTGACGTCCAGCATCCGCCGCCTCAGCTCAGCGGAGATGCCCGGGGCGGGAGTCTCCTCGATCACCTTCTGGAAGCGGCGCTGGATCGAGCAGTCCCGTTCGCCGAGGGTGAGGACCCGGCCGTCGCCCAGGCCGAGGATCTGCACCTCGATGTGGCGGGCGGGCTCGATGTACTGCTCCAGCAGGACGTCGGGCGAGCCGAACATCCGTTCCGCCCTGGTGCGGGCGGCCTGGAACGCCGGGCCGAGGTCCGCGGCGTCCCGGATGATCGTCATGCCGATCCCGCCGCCGCCGCTCGCGGCCTTCACCATCAGGGGATAGCCGATGCGGGCGGCCTCGGCCTGCGCCGCGGCGGCGTCGCCCGGCGGGCGCGGGGTGCCCCGCGAGACCGGCACGCCGTGGGACGCCATGAGGTTGCGGGCCTCGATCTTGTCGCCCATCCGCGCGATGTGGTCCGGGTCGGGGCCGACCCACGTCATCCCCGCCGCCTGGACCCGCCGCGCGAACTCGGCGTTCTCGGACAGGAACCCGTATCCGGGATGGACGGCGTCCGCGCCGCACGCGGACGCGGCGGCGAGAACGGCGTCCATGTCGAGGTAGGACCGCGCGACGGGGGGCGGCCCGATGCGGACGGCCTCGTCCGCCTCCTCGACGTGCCGGGCGGCGGCGTCGGCGTCGGAGAAGACGGCCACGGTCCGGATGCCGAGCCGCTTGGCGGTCCGGATGACGCGCACGGCGATCTCGCCGCGGTTCGCGATGAGCAGGCGGTCGAACATCGGGTCTCCCGTGCGGCGGTCAGTCGGCGGTGATGCGGGCGAGGAGGTCGCCCTCCTGGACGGACGCGCCCTCGGCGACGACGAACTCGGTGAGGACGCCGCCGACGGGCGCCTCGACCGGGATCTCCATCTTCATCGACTCCAGGATCGCGATCTCCTCCCCCGGGGCGACCGGTGTTCCGGGCCGGGCAAGGATCTTCCACACGCTGGCGGTCAGCTCGGCGCGTACTTCGTGCATGGTGCTGTTTCCTCGGGTTTCCTCGGGTTCCTTGGGTGCGGCGCTCACGGGCGCATGGTCCAGCGGCGGTCACCGCGGCCGAGGCGGGACCGCATCGCGTGCAGGCTCGCGTTGAGGAAGTCGGCGACGACCCGGCGGGTGCGGCGGGGATCGATCATCATCTCCATGCCGAACGCCTCGACCGTCTTCCACGGATCGGCGAGCGCGAGGAGGCGCTCCTCGGCCTGCCTGCGGAACGCGTCCGGGTCGTCCGCCCGCTCGATCTCGCGGCGGAACCCGGCCTCGACGCCCCCCTCGATCGGCATGTCGCCCCACTCGACGCTGGGCCAGGCGATGCGCAGCCCCAGCGCGTCCGGGTTGGAGGTGGCCGACACCGCCATGCCGTAGGCCTTGCGGACGTGGACGGTGACGACCGGCACCTCGGCCTCGATGATCGACTGGATCGCCCGCATGCCCATGCGCACCACCCCCGCCCGTTCGGCCTCGGGGCCGACCATGAATCCGGGGACGTCCACGAGGTAGACGATGGGCAGGTGGAAGGTGCTGCACAGGTCCACGAAGCGGATCTGCTTCTCGGCGGCGGCGCCGTCCAGCGCCCCCGCGATGTGCATGGGGTTGCTGCCGATGACCCCGACCGGGATGCCGTCGATGCGGGCGAAGGCCGTGATGACGGCCTTGCCCCAGCCCGGCCCCATCTCGAAGAACGAGTCCCGGTCGACGATGGTGCGCATCACCTCGCGCATCTTGTAGGGGCGCCGCCGGTTCTCCGGGACGAGCTTCAGCAGTTCGTCGCAGGAGCGGTCCACCGGATCGCTGCGGTCACCGCGCGGCGGGAGTTCCCACACGTTCTGCGGAAGGTAGGACAGGACGCGGCGCAGCTGGTCGAGGGCGTCGGCCTCGTCCTCGGCCAGGTTGTCCACGGCCCCGGACACGCTGGTGTGCATCTCGGCGCCGCCGAGCTCGTGCTTGTCGACGGTCTGGCCGAGGGCGCGCCGGACGACGGGCGGCCCGCCGGCGAACAGCACGCTGCCCCTGCTGATGACGCTGAAGTGGCTGACCACGGCGCGTCCGGCCGTCCCTCCGGCGGCCGAGCCGAGGACGGCGACCAGGACCGGCACCTCGGCCATCAGCTCGAAGCTGCGCCGCCAGCTCATCGAGCTGACGAGGTAGGAGTGGCCCTTCTCGTCCTGCGCGGAGACATCGCCGCCGATGCCCTCCATGAACAGGACGAGCGGGATGCGGTACTCGTGGGCGAGGTCCTCGACGAAGCCGCCCATGCCGCCCTTCCACCGGTCGAGGTAGGTCTGCGGCGCGCCGGCGCGGACGGTGAAGTCCTCGCCGCCGATGGCGACCTGGCGTCCGTCGATCGTCCCGAGGCCGCACACGTAGCTGGACGGCAGGGAGCCGACCTCGTTCCCCGCCGCGTCCCGGATCGGGATCGAGGCGAACTCGCCGACCTCGGTGAAGTCGTCGGCGATCCGGTCGATGCGCTCCCGGATGGTGAGGCGGCCCTGGGCGTGCTGCCGCTCGATGCGTTCCGGGCCGCCGAGCCGGCGCGACTCCTCGTGCCGCCGCCTCAGCTCCTCCAGGGCGGATTCCCAGGTGAAGGCCATCTCAGCTCTCCTCGACGGTGAGGGCACCGGGGCCCGCGACGTCCTTGATGTACGGTTCGCCGCCGTCCCAGTAGACGGCGGCGTAGTGCTCAAGGAAGGCGCTCGCCTCGAAGGCGCCCTCGGGAGCGTGGACGCCGGCGGGGGCCTCGTCGATGCGCAGGACGCCCACGACGGCCGGACGCGCGGTCTCCAGGCTCATGGAGCCGTCCACCGGCCCGCCGGGGAAGACGATGATCCCCTCCGCCCGCCCGGCCGCGGTGCCGGTGGCGACCGCGCCGATCAGCCGGCGCAGCCGGGGTCCCCGCGACGGGGTCGCGAGGGCCTGCGGATGCGCGGTGAGCTGCGCGGCGATCTCGGCGATCGCGGCTTCGGGGGTCAGCTCGCCGGCGGCGACCCGGTCGAGGACCGGCAGCATGAGCCGGTCCGTCCCGGCGTTGACCGTCCCGATGTTGACGCAGTCCCGCAGCGTGACGGCGCGGGGCATGGTGACGGGTTCGGGGTGCCCGATCATGCGGTAGAGGCCGGTCTCGCCGTTGGACGCACGCACCCGGTAGGCCGTCCGCCACGCCCGCTCCCGCACCGGCGCGCCGTCGCGCCACACGGGGACGTCGGCCGCCGTCTGCATGATCAGATGCGTGTAGGCCGCCCGGCCGGCGGTGAACGCCGCGGCGAGGGCGTGCGCGTGCTCGGCGGCGGCGTCCGGGTCCATGCCCTCGCGGGAGTCGCCCCAGAAGGTGGCGACGGTGTCGACCTCGTCGAGTCCGCGTGCGGCGATCATGCCGAGGTAGTTGGTGAGCCCCGGGCTCACGCCCAGCCCGACGATGGCGCGCACGCCGGCCCGCCGCGCGGCGGCGTCGCGTTTCATCAGCTCCTCGGTCGCGGCCGGGTCGTCGCAGACGTCGACGTAGTGCACGCCCTGCTCGATGGCGGCGTCGAGCACCTTGGCGCCCCACAGGTCGAACGGGCCGGTCGTGTTGACCACCACGTCGGCACCGGCCAGGACGCGGGCCAGTGCCGCGTCGTCGGCGAGGTCCACCTCGGCGAACGCCACCGGCGAGCCTTCGGGTGGCACACGGTCGGCGATCGTGACGGCGTGGCCGGAGTGCTCCACGAGTTCGGCCACGACGCGCCGTCCCACCCGTCCGGCTCCCCCGATGACCAGGACGTTCATGTTCGTTCCTTTCGAATTCGGCTTCCCGTCCGCGGTGCGGACGCGGTGTTCAGTCCGCGGCCGCCGCGGCGGCCGGCAGATCGATGGTGTCGGCGGTGATCCCCGCCGGAAGGAGGTGCTTCTGGATCGCTCCGGTGCCCGGTCCGCGGACGATCGCCGACTCCGGGACGACCTCGACGTACCGGGGCCGGGCGAAGCGCGGCAGTGACCGCGTGCAGAAGTCGCGGAAGGACACGGGGTCGAAGGACGCCCCGGCGTCGAGCACCAGCACGAGCTTGATGTCGTCCTCGCCACCGAGCTCGTCGCGGACGGCGAGCGCGGCGCACTCGCGGACGCCGGGCGCGCCGCGGACGGTGTCCTCCAGCTCGAACGCGGAGATGTTCTCGCCGCGTCTGCGCAGGCTGTCGGTGAGGCGTCCGCGGTACCAGATGAAGCCGTCGGCGTCCTGGTGCACCAGGTCGCCGGTGCGGAACCACAGGTCGCGGAACGCCTCGACGGTGACCTCCGGCCGCCGCCAGTACCCCAGCGTGATCATGTTCGGGTACCGGGGCCGGGTCTGCAGCTCACCGGCCTCCCCGACGCCGACCTCGGTGCCGTCCGGGGCCGCGACGCGAACATCGAAGCCGGCGCAGCTCCACCCCGCGGCTCCGCGCCGCCGACGCCCCGGGGTGGAGTAGAGCGGACCGTCGGCCTCGGTCTGGCCGTACATCTGGAGCACCCGCACGCCCAGGTCGTCCTCGAAGAACTCGAAGGCCGCCGCGGGGACGGGCGCGGCGAGGATCGTGCGGAGCCGCCCGAGGACCGCGGCCGGCGGACGACCGCGGGTGATGAGCGCGGACAGCATGGAGCCGACGGCGCCGAACCAGGTGACGCCGAACCGCTCGGCGTCCGCCCAGAAGGTGCTGACGCTGAACCTCGGGGCGAAGGCGAGGGCCGACCCGGTCTGCAGGCACAGCGGAACGGCGATATGGGCGTCCACGTGGAAGAACGGCATGGTGAAGAACCCGGTGTCGGCCGGCCCGATGTCGAGCACCCGCGACAGGACGGCACCGAAATTGGAGAAGTAGCCGTGCGGCAGCATCACCCCCTTCGACGGGCCGGTGGTGCCGGACGTGTAGAGCAGCGAGGCGAGCGCCCCGGCGGCCGGTGCGGGCTGGAATTCCGCGGCGGTTTCGCGGTCGAGGCGGATGATCGCGAGATCGGCGATCCGTTCCGGGGCGACGCAGTCGCTCAGCAGTTCGTGAAAGCGCGCGTCGGCCACCACGAGAGCCGGGTCGCTGTCGGTGAGGACATGCCGCAGGAATCGTCCGCGCAATTCACTGTTGACGGCGACCTCGACCGCGCCCAGCGACCACACGGCGTACTGCACCGCGAGCATCCGCGCGCTGTTCCCGGCCATGATCGCGACCCGTTCGCCGGGCCGTACCCCGAGCCCGCGAAGTTCGGCGGCGGCGGATCGCACGGCCGACGCGAACTGCGCGACCGTCCATTCGCCGCCGGCCCAGCGCAGCAGCGGGCGGTCCGGCCACCGCCGCCGGGCGGCCGCGAGGTCGGCCAGCGGCCCGGTCCGGCCGAGCGTCACCCCGTCGAGAAGTCGCCCTGTGATCATGCCGTCATTCCTTCCTCGGCTCAGGCGGGGACGTGGCGATGCGGAGCGCGAACTCGCCGTGCATCTCGGCGACCTGGTCCACGGTGAGCGGCCCGCCGGGCTGGAACCACAGGGCGCTGTACTCGCAGATGTTGAGGATCGCGAAGGTGGTGGCGCTGAGATCGGGCACGTCGAAGACGCCCTGCTCGGCACCGGCGCGCAGAATGGCGCGGGTGTTCTCGTAATGGCGCCGATGCAATTCCCGGATGAGCTCGTAGCGGTCCTTCGGCAGCGAGGACGCGAGCTGGGTCGGCGAATACGTCATCGACAGGAACGTCTGTGCCCGCTCACGCTGGGACAGTTGCGCGCGGGTGTGCGCGACGGCCAGCGCGCGCAGCGCCTCCGCCGGATCGGTGAGCCCCGCGGTCGCGGCCTCGATCCGTTCGAGGAACGCCTCAAGGCCGGTGCGGAGGAACTCGAAAAGGATGTCCTCCTTGGATTCGAAATGCCAGTAGAGGGTCGGCGGGGTGATTCCCACGGCGCGGGCGATCGCGGCCACCTTCGTCTTGCTGTAGCCGTCGCGCTGGAACAGTTCCGAGGCGGCCGCGAGGATCTCCGCCTTCATGTCGACCTCGGGGGTCGTCTCCGGTGCCATGTCGTCCTCTCGAATACGGGTCGGTGCGTTCCTCGCGGAACCTATCCGCCGAACAGGCGGCGCTCGGCCGCGGAGACGCACCGGGGCCGGCGGGCGGCGCGGTCCCACATCACCAGCGTCGCCGTGGAACGCGCCCGCAGCGCGCCGTCCGCCCCGCGCATCTCCTCGCGGACCTCGACCCGGTGCGCACCGGACCCGGCCGGCTCGATCACGACCGTGACCGGGCCGTCGTCCGGGAGCACCTCGCGCTCGAACTCCAGGTGCTGCGCCGCCACCACGTACGCGGGGCGCGGGTCCCCGGTGCCCTCGGCGAGCCACGCCACCCGGGCCTCCTCGAAGAAGGCGAGGTAGGACGTCGCGGTCATGTGGCCCAGGTAGTCGAAGTCCCGGAACCGCAACTGGAACTCCGTCCGCCAGGTCGCGCGGTCGCCCGTCACGATTCCGCCGCCGGGGCCGGCGGCTCCGGCACCACCGGGACGTCGGTCCGGGGCAGGAAGTACTTGGCGCCCCGGACGGCGAGCGGGATCCCGAACACCAGGATGAGCGCGATGGCCCCGATGAGGTAGCCGACGCCGATCAGGTCGATGATCCCGAACTGGGAGAGCGCGGCTCCGGCGATCAGCACCGCGAGCGTGATCGCGACGCGGAGCCGGGACGGCATCACCGGCCGGCCGTTGTCCACCAGGTTCTGGTCGATGCGCAGCAGGATCGACTGGATGAGGCCGACCGCCGTGGCGACCAGGGTCCAGCCGACGAGGATCCCGTACACGATGACCACCCAGGTGCCCTTGCCGTCGAGCATCTTGAGCCACGGGACGGGGGCGTCGAAGATCTTGGAGTCCGGGTAGAAGCCCATGAGGGCGAGGTAGGTCAGGAACCACGGCACGACGTACAGGCCGCCGGTGAGCGCCGCGGCCTTCGCCGCGTCGCGGCGCGAGCGCAGGTGCCGCACCGTCATGAGCGTGGACGGGAAGATGACGAAGGCCAGGCCCACGTAGATGACGCCGAGCAGCACCGCGTCCCAGATCGTCGCGTCCGGCTTGAGCGAGTGGTCGCCCGACGACATCACCTGCCCGACGCGGTCCCAGTTGGACGGGATGACCAGCGCGGCGAAGAGGATGTAGCCGAGCATCAGCAGGACCGTGCCGATGCCGTTGAACCGCTCGACGACCTCGGTGCCCCGGAACGTCACCGCCCCGGTGAGCAGGATGATCAGCGCGACACCGGCCCAGTAGTTGAGCCCGAGGGTGTCGCCGAGGATGTTCCCGGTGGCCGAGGCGAGCACCGCGACGATCGCGACCGCCAGCGGAATGTAGATCGCGTCGAAGAGCCAGTAGAACCTGCGGATCAGATGCCGCAGCAGGCTCCGGTAGTCGAACAGCCGGTGCCGGCGGGCCGTCTCGTAGACCAGATACGAGATCAGGGAACCGGTGACCGCCATCGCGAGGCCGGCCCCCCAGCCCAGCGCGCCGTGGCCCGCGCCGAACTCGATGATCTCCCGTCCCGTCGCGTAGGCGCCGCCGATGGCGACCGCCTGGAACATGAGCGCGGGGATGAGCACCCCGCCCGGCCCGGCGCTCGCGCCGCCGTCCTCGACCCGGCCCGACGAAGAAGCCGTCATGCCGCACCTCCATGCCCGATCCGGGGCGCCTCCGACCTGCGCCGACGCTCCCGAATAACGAATATTCGGGAACTGTAGACGGCGGTCCGCCGATGCGCAAGGGGTCACTTTCAACGGGGGTCGCCGCCCCGGATCGTGATCAAGGGCGTACCGGCCGTGCCGGACCGGCGAACCGGATGCCGATTCCTCTAATGCGAAACGCATAAACTCGGGTCATGGACAGCCACGAGTGGGTGGACACGGAGCCGGCCGCCGAGGCGGCCCTCGGGGACAGCCGCGCGCGGGTTCTGCGGCTGGTCCGGGCCACGAGCGACACCCCCCTGGGCGTGCGGGAGATCGCCGAGCGGGCGGGGCTGCATCCGAGCACGACGCGGTTCCACCTGGAGGGGCTGGTCGAGGCGGGCCTGGTGCAGCGGGTGGCCGAGGAGCGCGACCAGCCGGGACGTCCGCGCATGGTGTACCGCGCGGAGGGCGGGGACGGCAGGCGCAGCTACCGGCTGCTCGCCAAGATGCTGGCGAGCCTCGTCAGCAAAATGCTGCCCGATCCGAGGCAGGCCGCGATCGAGGTGGGCCGCGCCTGGGGCCGCCACTTCACCGACCCGCCCGAACCCTTCCAGAGGCTCGGCCTCGCCGAGGCGCTGGAGCGGCTCAACCGCATGATGGCCGACATGGGTTTCAGCCCGGAGTTCGAACACGATGCAGAACACCAGGACCCGGAGGAGATCCGGGTCCTGGTGCACAACTGCGCCTTCGGTGAGATCGCCGAGAACCACGCGAACGTCGCGTGCCCGTTGCATCTCGGCCTGATCCAGGGGGCGCTCTCGGAGATGGACGTCGCGCTGAGCGCGGACCGGCTGGACCCCATGGTCCGGCCCAACCTCTGCGTCGCCTATCTGCGCCGTGCCGGCGACTCACCCGCGGGCGGCGGCACGCGGCAGGACGTCCCCGCCCGCGGGTGAGGCGGTCAGGCGTCCGGTTCGGTCTTCTTCCTGCGGCCCAGCAGCATGGCCAGAACCGCGACGACCACCGCCGCCTCGGCGACGGCACTGAGCACGTCGGGGACGCCGATCGCCTCGGCCTCGCCCGCCTCCGGCCCGAAGGGCAGGCCGGCCGTCCGGGTCACCGCCCAGAGGGCGATGACTCCGGCGTTGACCGCCAGCCCGGACAGCAGCATCGGCCGTTCGTCGCCGGTGTGCACGAGCACCGCCCAGACGAGCTGGAACAGCGCGAGGGCGCTGAAGAAGGCGGCGGACAGCCACCATTCGTCCAGGTGCCCGCGCATCGCGACGTAGTGGACGAGCGCGGCGAGCAGCGAGCCGCCCGTCGCGACGTGCGCGGCCACGGACACGTGCCCGGTCCGGGTGGTGCCGGGATCGCTTGTCTCCAGGGTCGTCATGGTCACCTCCTTGTGGTTCAGCCGGCCTGGAAGACGCCGAGGCCGCCGGCGGCCATGTTCTTCATCTTGTGGCCGAGGAACGGATAGGTTCCGGCGTCGGGCAGGGTGAACTCGACGAAGCCGCCCTGTGTGGGCTGGAGGTCGAGGACCTGCGATCCGCCCTTCTCACGGTTGTCGCGCCGCAGCGTGTACTGGCCTTCCTTCCACACCGTGTCGAAGATGGTGCCGACGACGTGGAACGCGATGTTCTCGTTGGGTCCGCTGTCGTCCACCCAGACCCGGACCCGGTCACCCGGCTTCACCTTGATCGGGGCGTACGCGTACTGGTTGTAGTAGCCGTTGAAGACGACCGCGTCGTACTGGCCGGCGAGCATCTTCTTCAGGTCGCCGGGCTTGCCCTGCGGCCCGAGGTACAGCTCCGACTGGACGAGGACGAACTCCTTGTCGACCTTGCCGAGGTCCGGCGGGTCGACGATCACCGCCCCGTACATGCCGTTGCCCATGTGGTAGATCATCGGATCGGCGCCGCAGTGGTAGGTGAAGATCCCGGAGAAGTGCGCCTTGAACTCGTAGACCAGCGACTGCCCCGGCTTGATGGTGCGCATCTGGACGTTCGGCGCGACCTTCGAGGCGTGGAAGTCGATGGAGTGCTCCATCGTCCCCTTGTTCACCAGCGTGATCTTGAAGGTGTCGCCGACCTTGCCGCGCAGGATGGGGCCGGGCGCGGTGCCGTTGAACGTCCACCGGACCTGCTTGACGCCGGGCGCGACCTCCTCCTCCTTCTCGGTGACGGTGAAGGTGACCTCGTGGACGTCCTTGCCGTCGTTCTCCGGGGCCGCGGGGTCGCGCGGCTTCCAGCCGTCGGCGGGCTTGGCCGCGGGGTCGATCTTGGCGTTCGCGCCGTCGGCGGCGGCGGCCGTCCCCCCGGTGGAGTTTCCGGTGGACGCGGCGGCGGTGCCGGTCTTGCCGCCGGTCACGGTCACCTCGACGAGCATGCCGGCGTCCTTGTGGCCGGGGATGACGCACCACGCCTGGGTGGACTCGGTGAGGACGCCCCAGTGCTGCGTCTCGGACTTGCCGGGTTCGAGCTGCTTGTTCGTCCGGCCCAGCAGGCTGAGAGTGTGCGCCTGGCTGCCCTTGTTGACGACGTTCACCGTGACGTCGGCGCCGGCCGGGACGGTGACCTTGTTGGGCTTGATGTACATGTCGCCCTCTTCGAACTGGAGGGTGACCTTCTTCCCGGCTCCCGGCAGGGCCGCCTCGTCCGCCGCCGCGGCGACCGGCCTGCCCTCGTCATGGCCGTGACCGCCTGAGGAGGGCGTGATACCGGCCACGAGGAGGCCGACGACCAGTCCGAGCGCGAGCGCGGTGCTGATGATGGGCAGGAAACCGTTCAGGACGGTGGACGAGCGCCGATGCGCGGGTGGTCTGTCCGGGGCCGGATCGTCCGGCGCGGGGGTTGTCGACATGGGGACTCACTCCAGATGGTCGGGGGTGGGGAGGGGCGGTGGCCGGCCGTGGCCGGTCCGGCTCAGCTGATCTCCATCTCGGTGACCAGCCCGAACATGCCCTGGGATCCTTCGGCGTGCGGGAAGATGTGGCAGTGCCAGATCCACTTGCCGGGCTGATCGGCATGGATGAGGACGGTGTAGCGCTCCCCCGGCGCGACGTTGACCGTGTCGGCCTTGTAGGGCTGTTCCAGCGGGAACCCGTCCTTGGCGATGATCAGCTGGTCGACACCGTGCAGGTGCATCGGGTGCGCCATGGTGCCCGCGTTGACGTAGGTGACCTCCACCCAGTCGCCCAGGCGGGCCTTGAACTTGTCGGTCGCGGGGAACGACTTGCCGTTGAGCGTCATCCCGATGACACCGGCGTCCTGGATCTGGATGAACTGCTTCTGGGCGACCTTCTCCTTGTGCGGAGTCGGCAGGTCACCGAACTGGATCGCGCCCCACAGCCCGCTGCTCACCTGCTTGGTGCCGTTGTAGTGGGAGTGGTACCAGCTCGTCGCGATCCGCGTCACCGGGAAGGCGTAGGTGAAGGTCTCACCGGGCTTGATCGAGTCCTGGGTGACGTTGGGGACGCCGTCCATCTTGTTGGGCAACTGGATGCCGTGCCAGTGGACGCTGGTCGGCTCCGGCAGTTCGTTCTTCACGACGATGCGGACCTTGTCCCCGACGTTCGCGCGGATCGTCGGGCCCGGCACCATGCCGTTGAACGCCCAGGCGTCCACCACCTTTCCGGGTTCCACCTCCCACTTCACGGGCTTGGCCGTCATGCGGAACTCCTTGGTGCCGTCGGGCAGCACCGTGGGGACGAGGTCCTGGCCGCCCCGGCCCTTGGTGGCCGCGGGGAAGCTCTTGTCCCGCTTGGCCATGGCCTGGTCCATGGACTTCCAGCCGTCCGGCCCGCCGTCGGCGGTCGCACCGTCATGTGAATTCGTATCGTGCTCTCCGGCCGGCGTACCGGCCGACTGTGACGTCTCCGCCACGGGCGCCGCGCCCGCCGCCGCGCCGCCGGTCTCGCGTGGGATCGTCCACAGCGAGACGGTCAGCGCGACGGCGAACGCGACCGCCGCGACGAGCATCCTCGATCTGGCACCCTGCATCGTGCCGACCCCTTCCGGGCCAAGTTTTTACTAGCGAAATAGTTTTTATGATGTTGAATGTTCAAAGTCCAGCGAAGAGCCGTGTGAAGCGCCGCACAGTGCGACATCCGCAGGTAGAAGCGGCAGGTCAGAGGGCAGGGCCACAAAGGAATGCAGGCAAGCGGGCACCCCGGAGGCAGGATCCGGCACTCGGGTGGCAGAATTAGTTGATTAGACTAGTTTTTTCATTACCGGCAGGCGGAACCACGGGGCCCTAGGGTTGGATCATGACCATGGACCGGCGGCGGCGGGGTGTGTTCCGGGACGTGCAGGCCGGACGGGTTCCGCCGCCCCCGGCGGCGGTCACGCTGGGCCGGGAGCTGATCGCGGTCGACCCGGAGGCGGGCACCATCGAGGTGGCGTTCGAGGCGGGCGAGCAGTTCCTGAACCCGGCGGGAGTCGTCCAGGGAGGATTCCTGGCCGCGATGCTGGACGACACGCCGGGGCCGGCGCTGGTCGCGACGCTGGAGGACGGGCAGTTCGCGCCGACCCTGGATCTGCATGTGCAGTTTCTCCGGCCGGCCATGCCGGGCCGTCTCATCGGCCGCGGGCGCATCGTGCGGCGCGGCGCCGAGGTGTGCTTCCTCGCCGGAGAACTTCTCGGCCCGAGCGGCAAGCCGGTGGCCGTGGCGTCGGCGACCGCGCGGATCAAGACCGTGTCGGCCTGACCGCCTCGCCGCGCTTCAGCGGAGGCCCGTCCACAGGTGGGACAGGAGGGCGGACAGCACCCGGACGGTGTCCTCGCCGTGCCTGGCGGCGAGGGCCCGTTCGTGGGCGCGGGCCGGGGCCTCCAGGCGTTCGAGCTTGTCGCGGCCGAGGTCGGAGACGTGCACCGAGACGCGGCGGCGGTCCCGGGCGGAGTGGGAGCGGTAGAGGTAGGCGGAGTCGACGAGGGAGTCCACGAGCCGGGTCAGCGTGGGATGCGGGATCTCCACGATGACCGCGAGTTCGCCCATCGAGATGTCGCCGGTACCGGCGAGGGTGCGCAGCACCCGCCACTGCTCGACGGACGTGCCCTCCTCCTCCAGGACGGCGCCCAGGTCGCGGGTGAGGGCGCGCTGGGCGCGGGTGAGGAGATCGACGAGGTCGGTGCCGACCGTGGGGGCCGTGTCCTGTCGCTCGACCACCGTGCGCCTCCCCTGTTCGGCCCGTCCGTGCACAGAGCATACTTGCCTGGTCATGAAGGATTCGGTGGTACGGGACGGCACGGAGCTGCTGGTCACCGGACCGGACGCCACGGTACTGCGGCTGGGGCTGCTGCTGCCGCTGTCGGGGCCGCTCGGCCTGACCGGGCCGTCCGGGCTGAGCGCCGCCTGCCTGGCCGCGGCGGAGGTCAACGCGGCGGGCGGGGCCGCGGGGCGGCCCGTCGAGCTGGTGCCGGTGAACGCCGGGCGCGCTCCGGGCGCGGTGGCGGCCGAGGCCCGTTTCCTCGCCGACGCCGGTCTCGTCCAGGCGTTCGTCGGGTTCCACACGAGCGATGTGCACCGGGCCCTGGAGGCCGCGCTCACCGGACGGGTGCCGTACGTGTTCACGCCGCCGCACGAGGGCGGCCCGAGACGGCCGGGCGTGGTGCTGCTCGGCGACTCGCCGGAACGCCAGCTCGGCCCCGCGCTGCACTGGCTGAGCGAGCGGCTGCGGCTGCGGACAACCACCATTCGTCCGGATCCCGCGCATCGCGACATGGGGATGTACGCGGCCACAGACGCGTGCCTAGCCCAGGGGTGCCCGGGCTGCTCGACTCCAAGGCCGTCGTGGTTCCCTCCCTGTGCTTTAGCCGACCTGGAAGACGCCGAGGCCACCGACAGCCATGTTCTTCATCTTGGATTTCTCCGTGAACCCCCGCCTTCAGATGGGGAGGACGTGCCCCTGCGGAGCAGGACAGAAAAGGTAATCCCCAGGGCGAATCGCCGTTCACCGTCGCCTGCCGGACGTGCGCACTAACATCGGAACCACTTGGGGGTGAGGCATGGCGCGGCAGGTGAAGCGGGCTTTTCGCTACCGCTTCTACCCCACGGACGAGCAGGCGGCGGAGCTCGCCCGCACGTTCGGGTGTGTGCGGCTGGTGTACAACCGGGCGCTGGAGGAACGTACCCGCGCCTGGTACGGCGAGCGGCGCCGGGTCTCCTATGTGGAGACCTCCGCGATGCTCACCACGTGGAAGAAGACCGAAGAGCTGGCGTTTTTGGCCGAGGTGTCGTCGGTGCCGCTGCAGCAGGCGCTGCGGCACCTGCAGACCGCATTCACCGGCTTCTTCGCCAAGCGCGCCAAGTACCCGCGGTTCAAGTCGCGCAAGAAGTCCCGGCACAGCGCGGAGTACACTCGCTCCGCGTTCCGCTGGCACGACGGTGAGCTGGCGTTGGCGAAGATGTCCGAGCCGTTGAGCATCGTGTGGTCCCGCCCCCTGCCGCAGGGGGCGGTGCCGTCCACAGTGACCGTCAGCCGGGATGCGGCCGGGCGCTGGTTCGTCTCGATCCTGTGCACCGATACCGTCGCCCGGCTGGAGCCGGTGGAGCAAGCGGTGGGGGTGGACGCTGGGATCACCTCGCTGGTCACCCTGTCCACGGGGGAGAAGGTCACCAACCCTCGGCACGAGCGCCGCGACCGCGAACGCCTGACCAGAGCGCAGAAAGTCCTGTCCCGCAAGGCCAAGGGGTCGAAGAACCGGGACAAGGCCCGCCGCAAGGTCGCCCGGATCCATGCCCGGATCGCCGACCGGCGCCGGGACTTCCTGCACAAGTTGTCGACTCGGCTCGTCCACGATAACCAAGTGGTCGTGATCGAGGACCTGAACGTCCGCAACATGGTCGCCAATCACTCGCTGGCCCGCGTCATCTCGGACGCCGCGTGGCGCGAGCTGCGGTCGATGCTGGAGTACAAGGCCGACTGGTACGGCCGTGAACTGGTGGTGATCGACCGGTGGTTCCCCTCCACCAAAACATGCTCGCAGTGCGGAACCATCACTCAAACCATGCCACTTGAAGTGAGGGATTGGGAATGCGGCGGATGCCGCACCCGGCATGACCGGGACGTCAATGCCGCGAAGAACATTTTGGCCGCCGGGCTGGCGGTGTCGGCCTGTGGAGCCGACGTAAGACCCAAACGGCGCAAGCCCGGCGGGCGGTTGGTGACGAAGCAGGAAACCCAACCGGTGATGGTTGGACTCCCCCGCCTTTAGACGAGGGAAAAGTCAACGTGCAGACCTGGGTGGCCTCGCTGCTGGTGCCCGACGCGGACAAGCTGATCAAGGATGGGGACCCGGACGGCACCGCCTTCTACGACGCGGCCCGGGTCGCGGGCGGCGCCTGGCTGGCCAAGCTCACCGCGCTGGCCACCGCGATCGCGTGGGGGTTCGCCAACTCCCTCGTCGCGCAGGCCGCGACGTCCCGGCTGCTGTACGCCATGGCGCGGGACCGGCAACTGCCCGGCTTCCTCGCCAAGGTGCACCCCACGCGGAAGGTCCCGGTCAACGCGACGCTGCTGGTCGCGGCCGTCTCGCTGGCCCTCGGCCTCTACATGCAGCAGCGCAGCGACGGCATCACCCTGCTCAGCTCCCTGGTCAACTTCGGCGCCATGACGGCGTTCCTGGTGCTGCACGTGTCCGTCGTCGTCCACTACGTCGTCCGGTCGGGCAGCCGGGACTGGTGGCGGCACCTGATCGCCCCGGTGATCGGCTTCCTGATCCTCGGCTACGTGGTGATCAACGCGAAGGTCGCCGCGCAGAAGCTGGCGTTCGTGTGGCTGGCCGTCGGCGTCGCCGTCCTGATCGCACTGCTCGCCACGCACCGGCGCCCGGCCCTGGCCGGCATCGAGGAGGAGAACGAATGACGCTCAACGTGGTCTCGCTGGACGGCGCCGAGGCCGGCTACGCCTTCGGCGGACGCGAACCGGCCCTGACGGTCGCGCCGGGCACCGTGGTCGAGCTGACCACCGAGGACTGCTTCGGCGGCGCGGTCAAGGGAGTGGACGACCTGCCGAGCCAGGTGTGCGCCTTCCCCTACCTCAACCCCGTCACCGGCCCCATCGCCGTCGAGGGCGCCGAGCCGGGCGACGCGGTCGCGGTGCACTTCGTGGACATCCGTCCCGTCCGGGACTGGGCGGTCTCCACCACGTTCCCGCACTTCGGGGCGCTGACCGCGACGCACACGACGGCGATGCTGCACCCGCCCCTGCCCGAGCGCGTGTGGATGTACGACGTGGACGCCGAACGCGGCGTCTGCCGGTTCCACGCCCGGGAGAGCGACCTCGAAGTGGAACTGCCGCTCGACCCCATGCACGGCACCGTCGGCGTGGCCCCCGCCGCCGGCGAAGTGATCATGAGCATCACGCCGGGCGCGCACGGCGGCAACATGGACACCCCGGAGATGCGCGCGGGCACGACGGCCTACTTCCCGGTCAACGTGCCCGGCGCCCTCATCTCCATCGGGGACGGCCACTGCCGGCAGGGCGAGGGCGAGGTGTGCGGCACCGCGGTGGAGGCGGCGATGCGCACCGTCGTGCTCGTGGACCTGGTCAAGGGCGCCGCTCCCCCGTGGCCGCGCCTGGAGAACGACACCCACCTGATGTCGACCGGCTCGGCCCGTCCCCTGGAGGACGCCTTCCGGATCAGCCAGCACGACCTGGTCACCTGGACGTCCTCGCTGCTCGCCCTGGACGAGCTGGACGCCTACCAGCTCGTCAGCCAGGCCGGTCTCGCCCCGGCCGGCAACGTGGTCGACACCAACTACACGATGCTGGCCAAACTCCCCAAGACCGTCCTGCCGGGAGCGTCCGCCTACGACGGCCTCCACGCCCGCCTACGCGACACCGCCGCTGAGTACCTCTCCCAGCGCTGACTTGCCGTCCGCGTACTCGGTGAGGTGGCCGTCGATCATCGTGTGAGCGTGGTCCACCGCGGCTAGCTGGGCCAGGTCGTGGGTGACCATGACCGTGGCCAACTGCTGGGTGTGGGTCAGGTCTGCCAGGAGCCTCACTATCTGGCCGCCCCGGTCGTGGTCCAGGGCGCTGGTGGGTTCGTCCACCAGGAGGACCTCGGGGGTGTTCATCAGCGCGCGGGCTATGTTCACGCGCTGGCGTTCGCCTCCCGAAAGCTGGTGCGGACGCTTGTGCTCCTTGCCGGCCAGACCGACCTCGTCCAGGAGGCGGCGGGCACGGTCGGCGGCGTGGCGGGGCGATCGGCCCGCCATGTGGGCCATCACCGTGAGCTGGTCGAGGGCCGTCAACGACGGCAGCAGGTTGGGCTGCTGGAAGACGATGCCGATGTGGTCGCGGCGCAGGCGGGCGCGCTGGGCGGAGCTCAGGCCGCCGACGTCGCGGCCCGCGATCTCGACGGTCCCGGAGGCCGGGGTGATGAGGGTCGCGGCGACGGCCAGCAGGCTCGACTTCCCGGAGCCGGACGGGCCGACCACGGCGGTGAACTCGCCCGGCCCGGCGGTCAGGCTCACGTGGTCGAGGGCGGTCAGCGTCCGGTCGCCGTCGGGGTAGGTGAGGACGACGTCGGTGAGGGCGAGGCTCATCGTGCGGCTCCCAGCGCGGTCAGCGGGTCGACTGAGGTGATCTTGCGGATGGCGAGGGCGGCTCCGGCGGCGCCGAGCAGGATCATCACCGCGACCGGGACGAGCGTGGTGGCGGCGGAGACGACGAACGGCACGCCGTCGCCGATGACCAGGCCGCCGGCGGCGCCGATCGCCCCGCCCAGCCCGGCGCCGGCCAGCAGGACGAGGACGGCCTGGGCCAGCGCGTCGCGCAGCAGGTAGCCGGTGCTCGCGCCGAGGGCCTTCAGGACGGCGACGTCCCCGCGGCGCTGGATCGTCCAGACGGTGAAGAACGCGCCGATGACCAGCGCGGAGATGACGAAGAGGAAGCCGCGCATGAGCTGCAGCGAGCCGTTCTCCGCGGCGTAGGACGGGATCGCGGACCTCGCGTCCTGGCGCGCAACGGTGGTGGTGCCGAACCGGGCGTCGCCGGCCCGCAGGTCCGGGTCGCCGGTGGTGTGCAGGAGCAGGACGGTCGCCGGCTGCCGGTTGATCGCCTGCCAGTCGCCCAGCGGCATCCAGGCCACCGGGCTGTGGCTGTAGGAGGCGCTGCCGGCGGTCCGCGCGACCGTGAACGGGCGCCCCGAGATCTCGACCTCGGCGCCGGGCTTGAGTCCCGTGGCGCCCGCCAGCTCGGAGGAGAGGACGATCTGCCCGGCGGCCGGGGCGCCGGATTCGGCTCCGAAGAGCGCCACCGGCGTGCCGGACGCGCCGTAGGAGAGGCGGCCCATCGAGATGCCGAGCGGTTCGGCCCGCACCCCCGGCACGTCCTGCCAGCCCCGCAGGGTGTTCTGCTCGATCCGGCTGTTGGCGAACGATGCCTCTCCGCCGCCGAACACGATGTGGTCGGCGGGCAGGTTCGCGACGGCCGAGCCGCTGTCGCGGGCGAGCCCTTCGGTGAGCCCGGACAGCATCGTCACCAGCAGGGTGATGAGCAGCACGACCGACCCCATGAGCGCGAACCGCCCCTTGGCGAAGCGCAGGTCCCTCAGCGCCACGAACACCGTGATCTCCCCCGGATACGTCGTTGTCAACGCTTTCCAGCCTCGGGGACCGGGCGAGCGCGCACATCGTGCGGGGGAATCCCCGGGCCGCCTTCTTCCGGACGGCCGGAAATCAACCTTTCGATCGATCCGGCCACGGAGAGCGTCGCCTACGCTGAGTGAGAAATGAGGACCGATCCGTTCTCCCCGCCGATGCGGCCGATCGCCTGGGCCGTGCACGGCACCTTCCTGGTCCTGCTCGCCATCGCCCTGGTCCGCGGCCTGCCCGACGGCGCGGTGCTGGCGGGCGGTCTGCTGCTCGGCGTGTTCTACCTGGCCGGGGTCACCCGGCACCGTCCGCGACGCGGACCCGCCCGGGTGTGGCTGGCGCTGCTCACCGCGGGGTGGGCGGCGCTGGCGCTGGCCTCCCCCGGCTTCGTGTGGCTGGCCTTCCCGCTGTTCTTCCTGTACCTGCACCTGCTCCCGAGGCTCGCGGCGGTGCCCGGTGTGGTGCTGCTGACGGCGGCGGCGGTCGGCGCGACCGCCTGGCACGGCGGCGGGGTCACGGTCGCGGAGGTGCTGGGGCCGAGCATCGGGGCGGCCGTCGCCGTCCTCATGACGCTGGCCTACCAGGCGCTCTACCGGGAGAGCGAGCGGCGCCGCCTGCTGATCGACGACCTGGTGCGCACCCGCGAGCGGCTCGTCCGGGCGGAGGCCGACGCGGCCCGGCTCACCGAGCGGGAGCGGCTGGCGCGGGAGATCCACGACACGCTCGCGCAGGGGATGTCGAGCATCATCCTGCTGCTGCGGGCCGCCCGCCGCGACCTGGACACCGACCGCGGCGCCGCGCGGGGACGGCTGGAGGAGGCCGAGCAGGCGGCGGCGGAGAACCTGGCGGAGGCGCGCAACTTCGTGCGGGCGCTGGCCCCGCCCGTCCTGCAGCGGTCGTCGCTCGCCGACGCGCTGCGCCGGATCACCGAGTCGGCCGCGGCCCGGTCCGCGGCCCGGATCCGGTTCGAGGTCTCGGGCGTCCCGGCCGGCCTTCCCACCGAGTACGAGGTGGCGCTCGTCCGCATCGCGCAGGGCGCGCTCGGCAACGCCGCCCAGCACTCCCACGCCGGCAACGTCGGGGTCACGCTGACCTACCTTGACGACATGGTGGTGCTGGACGTCGTCGACGACGGGCGCGGCTTCGACCCCGCGGAGCCGGCCGCCGGCTACGGGCTGCGGGCCATGCGCGAGCGGGCCCGCGCGCTCGGCGGGACGCTGACCGTCGAGTCCGCGCCGGGCGAGGGCACCGCCGTCGCGGCGACGCTGCCGCTGCCCGCCGAGGGGGCGCGGCGATGAGCGACCCGATCCGCATCCTGCTCGTGGACGACCATCCGGTCGTGCGCTCCGGCCTCCGCGCGATGCTGCTCGACCAGCCCGGCTTCGTGCTGGCCGGCGAGGCGGCGACGGGCGAGGAGGGCGTCGCCGAGGCCCGCCGGCTGCGGCCCGACGTCGTGCTGATGGACCTCCAGCTCGGCGCGGGCATCCACGGCAGCGAGGCCACCCGGCAGATCACGGCGGGCCCGGACGCGCCCCGCGTCCTGGTGCTGACCACCTTCGACACCGACTCCGACATCCTCGCCGCCATCGAGGCCGGCGCCACCGGCTACCTGCTCAAGGACGCCCCGCCGGACCGGCTGTACGCCGCGATCCGGTCCGCGGCGGCCGGCGACAGCGCGCTCGCGCCGAGCGTCGCCTCCCGGCTGCTCGGCCGCATGCGGACCCCGGCCGCCACCCTGACCGGACGCGAGCTGGAGGTGCTCGGGCTGGTCGCCGAGGGCCTGTCGAACCGGCAGATCAGCAGGCGGCTGTTCCTCAGCGAGACCACGATCAAGACGCACCTGGTGCACATCTACGCCAAGCTCGGCGTGGACTCGCGCACCGCCGCCGTCGCCGCCGCCACCCGCCGCGGACTGATCCGCCCGTCCTGACTACCCGTGGACGGCCTCCACCCGCGGCTCGGAAACCGGCGGCGCGGACCGCCGGGGCCACAGCGCCCGGTCGCCCAGCAGCCGCACGATCGCGGGAACCAGCAGCGGGCGCACCACGAACGTGTCGAGCAGGATGCCGATCGCCATGGCCATGCCGAACTGGTACAGCTCGCGGATCGGCTGCGTCATGAGCACCGCGAACGTCCCGGCGAGGATGAGACCGGCCGACGACACCACGCCGCCCGTGCGGGTGATCGCCGCGCGCAGGGCCTCCACCGGGGGCTTGTGCGCGGTCTCCTGCCGGTACCGGCTCATGATGAAGATGTTGTAGTCGACGCCCAGCGAGACCAGGAAGATGAACACATAGGCCGTCACCCGGTTGCCGATGCCCAGGTCACCGCCCAGGCCGAGGGTGATCGCGACCGTCAGGCCGAGGGTCGCGAAGAACGACAGCATCAGGGTGGCGAGCAGGTACAGCGGGGCCAGCACCGACCGCAGCAGCCCGGCCAGGACCAGCCCGACGATCAGCAGGACCAGCGGGACGAGGACGAGCATGTCGCGGTCGAGCGCCGCCTTCGTGTCGGCGGTCTCGGCCGTGGGACCGGCGACGTGGACGCGGGCCTCGGTGACGCCGGCGTCCCGCGCGGCCTTGGTGGCGGAGGCGCGCAGCGGGTCCACGGCGTCCATCGCGGACGGCGAGTAGGGGTTGTCCTTGAGGACGACGGTGATCCGCGCGGCACCGCCGCCGGGGGCGAGGTCGTGCCCCGGGTCGAACGCCGTCCGCGCCACCTTGGGCGCCACGGCCTTCTGGACGGCCTCCACCTGCGCCGGAGCGATGTGCCGCCCGCGGACGAGCAGGGTCGCCGGCGCGATCTCGCCGGGCCCCAGATCCCGGTCGATCATGGTCTGCCCGGCCGCGGAGTCGGTGCCGACCCGGAACCCGCTGACGAAGTCGAAGCTCTCCTTGTATCCGGTCATCCCCAGGCTCAGCACCGCCAGCAGGACGAGGGTGGCCGCGAGGACGCGACGCGGGGCGGTGACGACGAGGTCGGCGGCGCGCCGCCACACGGCACCGCCGGTCGCGCGGCGGGCCATCGCCGACTCGGAGAACGGCCAGAACACCGCCCGGCCGAGCAGCAGGACGGCGGCGGGGATGAAGGTGAACGCGACCACGGCCATCACCGCGACGCCCAGCGCCAGGTACGGCCCGAACCCGCGCAGGGACGGCGACACCAGGGCCAGCAGCGCGAACATCGCGAGCACGATCGTGGCGGCGCTGGCCAGCACCGACTCCGACACGCCGCGCAGCGCCGCGCGCATCGCGGTGAACCGGTCGGCGGCGTCCAGCAGCGCCTCCCGGTACCGGCTGGTGATGATCAGCGCGTAGTCGGTGCCCACCCCGAAAAGCAGGACGGTCATGATCGACGCGGTCTGCGCGCTGATGGTGATGGCGCCCGCGTCGGCGAGCAGCGCGCCGACCGATTCGGTCACGCGCATGGCCACGCCCACCGCGAGGAGCGGCACCAGGGCCAGCAGCGGGGACCGGTAGACCACCAGCAGGATCACCAGGACGAGCACGACGGTGCCGAGCAGCAGCACCTTGTCGCCGCTGGAGAAGACCTTGACGGTGTCGACGATGATGCCGGCGGGGCCCGTCACCGCGACCGTCGCGCCCGGTGCCGCGTCCTTGACGGCGGCGCGCAGGCCGGTGACGGCGTCCTTGAACGCGTCGCTCGTCGCGTCCCCGGTGACGGGGACGATCACGACCCGGGTCTTCCCGTCGGCCGAGGTCAGGCCGGCACCGCCCGGGACGCAGTCGGTGCCGGGCTTCGTGCCGTCCGTGCCGCAGACGGGAGACACCGGCATGCCGAGGTTCTGCCGTTCGGCGCCGCCGGCCGCGCGGGTCACCGCCGTGGCGGCGGCCGGGGAACCGTCCTTGGACTTCACGACCACGACCGCCGGCAGGGCGTCGCTTCCCGGGAACGCCTTCTCCAGTTCCCGCTGCGCCACCGAGGACGAGCTCGCCGCGGGCGCGCTGTTGGCCGACGTGTTGTCCTCGACCGACTTCAGGTCGGGCGCGAGCCCGGCGAGGACGAAGGTGAGGACGATCCAGAGGACGACCGTGAGGGCCGCCGATCGTTTGGAGGCGAGCATCGCCCGTAGCAGAGCCGACATGGGAACCTTCATTTTAGGAACAGGGTGTTGCTATAACTGGGGATACCATATCCGGGCCCCTGCGAAGGGCGATCCGGGGGTCGGAGAAGCGGAGGAAGCGGCGTGCCGAAGATCAACGCGCCCACCGTCCGGGAGCACCGCAGCCGGATGGAGGCGGCGCTGGTCGACGCGGCCGAGGAGATCCTCCGGGAGGGCGGCGGGCTCACCGTCGGGGCCGTGGCCGGCCGGGTCGGCATCGCCCGGTCCAGCGTCTACAAGTACGTCGGCAGCGTGGACGAACTGGTCGAGGCCGTCGTCGCCCGCGACTTCCCGCGCTGGGTCGCCGCCGTCCGGCGGGAGGTCGACGCCGCGCCCGCCCCTGCCGAGCGCATCCTCGCCTACGCCCGCGCCAACATCGCCGAAGGCGCCGGCGGAGACCACGGATGGCGCGTCGGGCTGGCCCACGCGTCACTGTCCGACCAGGCCCGGGAGCGCATCATGGTGCTGCACCGCGACCTGGAGACGATGCTCGGCGAGGCCGTCCGGAACGCCGACGTGCGGCATCCCGACCTGTTGCAGGCCGCCGTCCAGTCCCTGGTGGACACCGCCGTCCGCGCCATCGACGCCGGCGAGGACCCCGCCGCCGTCACCGGCTTCACGCTCGGGGCGATCGCGAGCATCGTCCGCGACGACGCGGCGCCGGCCTAGCCGACCCGGACGACCTGAACGGCCCGGCTCCGCCGGTCAGGGGTCGATCCCCTGGAAGGTCAGATCCAGCAGCACGGCCAGGTGCTCGGCCACGTCCGGGGCGCGGTGTTCGGCCCAGTCGCGCATGGCGGCCTCGAAGGTCCGGGCTATCTGCGCGGTGATCAGCATCGGCGGGACGTCGGGCCGGACGACCCCGGCGGCGGCGCCCCGCTCGATCAGCTCCTCCACCTGCTCCATGACGGGCGGCCGGGCGCCCTCGCCGAGCAGCGCGGCATGGCGGATCGGGAGCGTGTAGACGAACCTGGCGAGCTGCTCGTCCGCCGCCATCCGGGTCGCGGCGGCGGTGAGGAGTTCGCGCACCCTGGGCAGCGCGTCGGCGTCCGGTCCGGGCGGGGTGGGCAGCGGGACGTCCCGGACGAGCCGGTCGAACAGCTCGGCGAGGATCTCCTCGCGCTCGGCGAAGTGCTTGTAGAAGGTCGCGCGGGAGACGCCGGCCTCCTTGGCGATGTCCTCGACCCGGACACCGACGTAACCGCGCTCGCTGAACAGCCGCAGCGCCGTGTCGAGCAGCAGGGCGCGGACGCGGCGGCGGCCATCCTGGCTGGACCGGCCAAAGCCGGGCGACCGTACGGTCATCTGCTCCTCCGGGTCGGCGTGACATGCGGCCACCTCGAATCTACCGCCTCCAGCCAAGGTGAAACACGTGTCTACACATGTGTGTAACATGTGACGAAACATATGTTCAGCATTGAAGGAGGAGGTGGCGCCGTGCTCGCCGCTCTCGGCCGTTTCTCGGCGCGGCACCGTTGGTGGGTGCTCGCCGCATGGCTTCTGCTGGTCCTCGGCGTGGTGGCGGCCGGCCGCTCGTTCGGGGGCTCGTTCAGCAACGACCTGACGCTCAAGGGCGCCGATTCGCAGGCCGCCTACGACACGCTCCGGGCACGGTTCCCCGACATGTCCGGTGACGGGATGCAGGTGGTCGTGCACAGCGAGAAGGGCCAGATCTCACCGGACGTCCAGCGCAAGGTGGACGCGGCGGTCGCGGACGTGCGGACCCGGCCGGACGTCGCGGCGGCCCAGTCGCCGTTCGGGCCGGTCCGGCCCATGGTCTCCGAAGACGGCCGGACCGCGATCGCGACCGTCCAGTTCGACCAGCGCGCCAAGGACATTCCCGAAGAGTCCCTGCGCAAGGCGCAGGAGGCGTTCGATCCGGTGCGCGGCCAGGACGTCCAGGTGGCGTTCGGCGGCGCGGCGGTGCAGGCCGAGAGCGGGCCGTCCGGCCAGGAGATCTACGGACTGATCGCGGCGGTGATCGTGCTGCTGATCGCGTTCGGGTCGCTGGCGGCCATGCTGGTGCCGATCCTGACCGCGATCGCGGGCGTCGGCGTCGGCCTGTCGCTGATCACGCTGCTGTCCGGCGTGGTGACGATCGGGACGTCCGGCCCGGTGGTGGCGGCCATGATCGGTCTCGGCGTCGGGATCGACTACGCGCTGCTGGTGGTGACACGGCACCGCGAGGAGATGGCGCACGGCCTCGCCCCGGTGGACTCGATCGCGGCGGCGATGGCGACGGCCGGGCGGTCGGTGCTGGTCGCCGGCACGACGGTGATCATCGCGATCCTCAGCCTGTACGTGATCGGCGTGCCGTTCGTGTCGGCGCTCGGGCTGGCCGCCGCGGTCACGGTCGCGGCGACGCTGCTGGCGTCGGTGACGCTGCTGCCCGCGCTGCTCGGTCTCTTCGGGCGGAACCTGGACCGGCTGCGCATCGGCCGCAGCGGCGGCGGGCACGGCGTGGCGGGCGGCTGGGTCCGCGCGGTCATCCGGTTCCGCTGGGCGGCGATCGCCCTCGCCGTCGTCGCGTTCGCGGCGCTGGCGCTGCCGCTCGGCTCGCTGCGGCTCGGCACCGCCGACGGCGGGTCGCAGCCGCCCGGCTCCACGCAGCGGAAGGCGTACGACCTGGTGGACGAGTCGTTCGGCCCCGGCATGACGGGCCCGCTGCTCGTCACCGTCGACTACGGGCAGGACGGCCGGGCGGCGCAGGCGGCGCCCGCCGTGCGGCAGGCGATCGCGCAGACCCACGGCGTCGGCAAGGTCCTGCCGCCGCGTCCCGACCCGCACGGCCGCACCGCCGTGCTGACCGTCGTGCCGACCGGATCGCCCGACTCCGCGGCCACTGAGTCCCTCGTCCACACGCTGCGCTCGGACGTCCTGCCGAAGGCCGCGCCGAACGCCGAGGCGCACATCGGCGGCGCGACCGCGACGAGCATCGACCTGGCGGACCGGCTCGGCGCCCGCATGGGCTGGTTCATGCTGATGGTCGTCGGCCTGGCGTTCCTGCTGCTGCTGGTGGAGTTCCGGTCGCTGGCGGTGCCCGTCGTGGCGGTGCTGATGAACCTGCTCGCCGTGGGCGCGGCCTACGGGCCGGTGGTCGCGGTGTTCCAGTGGGGCTGGTGGCCGGCGAGCCTGATCGGCGCGCATCCGGGCCCGGTGGAGTCGTTCGCGCCGGTGATGCTGTTCGCGGTCCTGTTCGGGCTGTCCACCGACTACGCGGTGTTCCTGCTCAGCCGCATCCATGAGGAGTTCAAGCGGCACGGGGACGCGCGGCACGCGGTCGTCGCGGGCGTGACGTCCACCTCGCGGGTGATCCTCGCGGCGGCCTCGGTGATGGTGGTGGTCTTCACCGGGTTCGTCCTGAACGACCAGCGGGTGGTGAACCTGTTCGGCTTCGGGCTGGCGACCGCGGTCGCCCTGTACGCGCTGCTGGCGATGATGGTGCTGGTCCCGGCGGTGCTGTCCATCCTCGGCCGGTCCGCCTGGTGGCTGCCGGGCCGCCGGACGGGCCGCGGGGCGCACCGCGGGGGCGAGCCGGCCGGCGACCGGGAACCGGTGGCGCTCAAGGAAGGCGGAACGCGATGACCCGCGGCACCGACGTGGACGTCCTGGTCGTCGGCGGCGGACCCACCGGCCTGACCGCCGCGCACGAGGCGCTCCGGTACGGGCTGACCGCCCGGATCATCGACCGCAAGCCCGGCCGCGCGGCCATCTCCAAGGCGCTGGTCGTGCACGCCCGCACGATGGAGGTCTTCGAGGCCATGGGCCTGGCCGGCGACATGCTGGCGGCGGGCGTCCCGTTCGCGGCGCTGAACGTCCAGGCCGGGCGGGGCCGTCCCCGGCGGATCGACATGCGCGGGCTGCCGTGGGGCGACACGTCCTACCCGTTCTGGCTGTCGATCCCGCAGTACGTCACCGAGCAGGTCATCGAGGCGCACCTCGGCAAGGCCGGTGCCGAGGTGGAGTGGGAGGTGTGGCTGGAGGGCCTGAAGGATCACGGCGACCATGTCACGGCGACGCTGCGGCACGCGTCCGGGGAGACCGAGACCGTCCGCGCCCGGTGGCTGATCGGCTGCGACGGCGGACGCAGCACGGTGCGCGATCTCGCCGGGCTGACGCTGCGGCGCTCGGACGCCGGCGCCTCCTTCGTCCTCGCCGACATCCGGACCACCGCGCCGCTCGTCCACGACGAGGGGTACGTCCATCTCGGCCGGTCGGGGCTGCTGCTGATCGTCCCGATGCCCGAGCCCGGGCAGCGCCGCATCATCGCGCACATGCCCGGGTCGATGCCGCCCGCCATCGACGCCCCCTTCATCGACGCGCTGATCCGGGACCGGACGGGCCTCGACTTCGGCGGCCACGACATCACCTGGCACTCGCGGTTCGAGCTCAGCCACGGCGTCGCCGACCGGTACCGGCGCGGCCGGGTCTTCCTCGCCGGGGACGCCGCGCACGTGCACAGCCCGGTCGGCGGGCAGGGCCTCAACACCGGCGTGCAGGAGGCGCACAACCTGATGTGGAAGATCGCGGCGGCCGACCGGCTGGACGCGGCGGCGGCGGAACGGCTGCTGGACACCTACGAGGCCGAACGGCGGGCGATCGCCCGCGGCATGGTCCGGGGCACCGCGCGGGCGACCCGCGTGATGACGCTGGACCTGCCGCTCGCGCGGGTGCTGCGGACCGTCCTCGCGCCGCGCGTGATCGGCCGCCCGTCGGTGCAGGCCAGGCTCGGACGCCGGGTCGGGATGCTGGAGACCGCGTACCGCACCGACGGGCTCGGATACGCCGGGCACCGGATGCCGAACCCGGAGCTGCGCTCGGGCGGACGCCTCTACGGGCGGCTCGCCGGGATCGGCCACACGTGGGTGGTGTGGCTGCGTCCCGGCGACCCGGTTCCCGATCCCGGCGACCCCCGCTGGAAGGGCCTGCCCGTCCTGCCCTTGGCGCCGAGCTCACTCGCCGAAGGGCAGCCCTGGCCCGGCCGCATGGGAAGAGTGGTCCTGGTGCGGCCCGACCGTCATGTGGCCGCCGCCGGGGACACCCCGGAGGGCGTGTGGGCGTCCCTCGAAAACCGCCGCTGCGGAACCCCGCCCACCCCGGCGACCGCCGCCTGACACTCGTCACCGGACGCGGGCGTGATCCGGAGATCTCCGGATCACGCCTGCGCGCTCTCCCGGGGCCACACCAGAGTGCGCGCCAGGTGGACGAGCATGCCGATGAAGGTGGCCGCCCAGACGGTGAAGGCCAGCCAGATCTCCGTCTTGCCGATCGCCTCGACGATGGGGAGATGGTCGGCGACACCGAGGAACTGGCCCGCGACGCCGTACATGCCGAGGGGGAACACGATGCTCCACAGCGTCGCCTCGTAGCGCAGCGGGACGCGGTGCTTGACGTGCCGCCACCAGCCGGCCGCGACCAGCGGGAGGATGAGCCAGCTGCCGAACGCCCAGAACACCACCGCGGTGCCGGCGATCAGGCCGCGGGTCGCGGTCACCATCGGCGCGTCCGCCATCTCCACGATCCGGGCGCCCGCCACGACGGTGATGGCGGTGGCGCCCATCGCCACCCAGTAGGGCGGGGTCAGGTCCACCGGGCGCAGCGGGTACAGCAGCAGCCGGGCGGCGACGAACACGCCCGCGGCGGCGTACAGGATCACGCCGATCGACCACGAGCACACGGCGAGCAGCGCGAGTTCGCGGCGGGCCGAGGCGGCCGGTTCGAGGACGGCGGCGAGCACGGCGACGGACTGGCTGGCGACGACCCAGATGAACCAGGTCCCGTTGGCCCCGGCCACCACGGGACGGTCCTCGCGGCCGAGCACGGCCGTCCACGGCACGACGTACCCGAGGACGAGCCAGCTGAGGCCGCCGACGACGAGCAGCCCGAGCGCGATGCCGTGCTGGCCGGTCCCGGCGATCCGGGTGCCGAGGACGTCGGTCCCGGCGACGAAGGTGAAGAACCCGAAGCCGCGGCGCGGGTCGGTGAAGTCGGAGCGCAACGCGGCGGGGAAGGCGGCGGCGCGCCAGAGGGTCACGATGACGAGAACGGCGTAGCAGACGACGGCCAGCCCCAGCATCGTGTCCGAGAGGAGGACCATCCCGTTGTCGTGGACACCGATCGAGACGATGCAGGTGCCCATCACCAATGCGAAATAGCCTGGGTTGAGGGTTGCCACGGCTTGTTTCACCGCAGCGCGGCGCGTACCCGCGGGGGGACTTGTCACATCAGTACGGTACGCCGATCTTGCGCCACTTTCGTCCGCCTGTACCCGGTTCGGGGGGCGGTCCGGCGCGGCGCTCGCGGTAGACGACGTAGGGCCGCCACAGGTACCACAGCGGGTAGCTCCACGCGTGGACGAGCCGGCTGAACGGCCACACCGCGAAGATCATCCAGGCGGCGGTGGCGTGCACCTGGTACATCAGCCGCGCGTTGGCGATCGCCCGGTAGTCCGGGGTGCCGGCGAACAGGCTGCGGAACCACGGGGACACCGTGTTGCGGTAGTCGTAGCCGCCCCCGAACTGCTGGATACCGAGCGTCAGGTAGATGCCGAGCACGCTGATGATGCCGAGCAGGATCAGCGCGAGGTAGTCGACCGCGCTCGTCGTCGCGCGGACCCGCGGCACCCCCATCCGGCGGAAGATCAGGATGCCGGCGCCGAGGAGGACGCCGATCGCCGCGACCGATCCGGCGATGCCGGAGAACAGCGTGTAGGCGCGTTCGGGGATGCCGAGCCATTCGGTGAACGACTTCGGGATGAGGATGCCGATGACGTGGCCGGCGATGGCGGCGAACGCGGAGTAGTGGAACAGCGGCCCGCCCCACTTGAGCAGCCGGCGTTCCTGGAGCTGGGTGGAGCGGCTCGTCCAGCCGAACTGGTCGTAGCGCCACCGCCAGATGTGCCCCACCACGAAAACGATCATCGCCGCGTAGGGCAGGATCACCCACCACCACAGTTCCCCGTTGGTCATCGCCGTGCCCCCGCCCCGGTTCCGTTCAGGTACTCCGGTGGGGCGAACGGTTCGAGCCCCACCTCCTCCTCCGGCGGCCCCTTCTCCCACGCCCGCCGCACGAGGGCGAGGTCGCGGCGCCCCGGCCTCGGCAGCCGCGCGCACACCGCCTCGATCAGGTCGGCGTACGGAGTGCCCGCCTCGCGCAGCGCCCTCCGCAGCAGTTCCAGGTCGGCGCGGTGGCGGCGCAGCAGCTTCGCACCGGCCGGCGTGAGCGCCGCGAAGTCCAGGACGAGCGGCAGGTAGTCCGGCAGCTCGTCGCCGGACGGCTGGAACCCGGCCGCGCGGTAGGCGGTCTTGACCGCCAGCATCGCCATCCCGCGCCCGCGGGTGTCGCCGTACCGGTGGTAGGTCAGGTAGAGCGCGCAGCGGCGGCGCAGGTCGAACGTCTCGACGTAGTGCTGCGCGACCTCGGTGGGCGGGGTGGCGCGCAGCCAGCCGAGGAACCGCGCGAACGCCTCGCGGGACGCGCGGGGGCCGGCCTCGCGGGCGGCGGCGTCGAGCCGGTCGAGCCCGTCGAACAGCGCCATCGTCGGGTACTGCAGCAGCACCGACGCGAGCTTGTAGGGGCTGCCGCTCACGACGCGCCCCCTTCGGGGAAGAGGTGGGGCGCCTCGCCGCGCCCGTCCCAGCCGAGCAGGTTGAAGTGCGTCCGGCCGTCGGTGCCGCGGAACGTGCTCGCGCCGCCGCGGACCTCGCCCGGGTGGAAACCCTCCACGTCCGGCGGGCCGTTCCCGCCCATGCCGGGCCCGCCGTCGCCGTCGAGGCTGCAGAACATCTGCTCGTGCTGGGCGGCGAGCCGCCCGGCGTCCTCGGCGTGCGCCTTCGGGATGACGTAGCGGTCGTCGTACTTGGCGATGGCGAGCAGCCGGTAGAGGTCGTCCAGCTCGTCCGGAGTCGACCCGACGGACGCGGGCAGGTCCGCGTCGAGGTCGAGCCCGAGCTGGGCGGCGCGCTGGATCGCGCGGACGGCGGCGAGCTTGCGCAGCACGTCCCGGACGGTCTCGGCCCTGCCCGCGGTGAACAGGTTCGCGAGGTACTCGATCGGGATGCGCAGGTCGTCGATGGTGGCGAAGACCTTGTCGGGGTCGGCGGCGTCGTAGCCGGCGGCGTGCGCCACGTCGGCGACCGGGGACAGCGGCGGGATGTACCAGACCATCGGCAGCGTCCGGTACTCCGGATGCAGCGGCAGCGCCACCCGGTGCCGGACGGCCAGCGAGTACACCGGGGAGCGCTGGGCGGCCTCGATCCAGTCGGCGGGGATGCCGGCCCGCGCCGCCTCGTCCAGCACGTGCGGGTCGAACGGGTCGAGGAACACCGACAGCTGCGCCTCGTACAGGTCCTGTTCGTCGGGCGTCGCCGCCGCCTCGGTGACCCTGTCGGCGTCGTACAGGAACAGCCCCAGGTAGCGGAGCCGCCCGACGCACGTCTCGGCGCAGATGGTGGGCTGCCCGGACTCGATGCGGGGGAAGCACAGCGTGCACTTCTCCGCCTTGCCGGTGCGGTGGTTGAAGTAGACCTTCTTGTACGGGCAGCCGGACACGCAGAACCGCCAGCCCCGGCAGCGGTCCTGGTCGACCAGCACGATGCCGTCCTCGGCCCGCTTGTACATCGCGCCGGACGGGCAGGACGCGACGCAGGACGGGTTGAGGCAGTGCTCGCAGATGCGCGGCAGGTAGAACATGAAGACCTGCTCGAACTCCATCTTGACCCGGTCCTCGATCCCGGCGAGGTCGGGGTCGTCGAGGGCGTGCTCGGGCGCGCCGGCGAGGTCGTCGTCCCAGTTGCTGCCCCAGCGCAGCTTCATGTCGCGTCCGGTGAGCGCCGAGATGGAGTGCGCGCTCGGGTTCTGCGTGCCCAGCGGAGCGTTGATCACCGTCTGGTAGTCGTAGGTCCACGGGTCGCCGTAGTCGTCGATGGACGGCAGGTCCGGGTTGTAGAAGATGGACAGCAGCTTGCGCAGCCGCCCGCCCGCCCTGAGCTGCAGCCGGCCCCTGCGGTCGAGCGTCCAGCCGCCCTTCCACTCGTCCTGGTTCTCGTACCGGCGCGGGTAACCGGTCCCGGGCTTGGTCTCGACGTTGTTGAAGTAGACGTATTCGGTGCCGGGACGGTTGGTCCAGGTCTGCTTGCAGGTGACCGAGCAGGTATGGCAGCCGATGCACTTGTCGAGGTTCATGACCATCGCCACCTGTGCCATCGGCCGCATCAGAAACGCACCTCCTGGGACCGCTTGCGGATCACCGTGATCTCGTCGCGCTGGTTGCCGGTCGGGCCGTGGTAGTTGAAGGCGTACGTCAGCTGCCCGTAGCCGCCGATCATGTGGGTGGGCTTGACGACCAGGCGGGTCAGCGAGTTGTCGGAGCCGCCGTGCCAGCCGGAGATCTCCGAGCGCGGGGTCATCAGGTGCCGGTCCTTGGCGTGGTACATGAAGACCGTGCCCTCCGGCATCCGGTGGGTGACCACGGCCCGGCAGGCCACCACGCCGTTGCGGTTGTACGCCTCGATCCACTCGTTGTCGCGGACGTCGATCCTGGCGGCGTCCCGCGGGCTCATCCAGATCACCGGGCCGCCGCGGAACAGCCGCAGCATGTGCAGGTTGTCCTGGTACTCCGAGTGGATCGACCACTTCGAGTGCGGCGTCAGGTACCGGACGGTGATCTCCGGCCGGCCGTCCTCGCGGAGCCCCTGCTCACCGAAGTGGCGGACGTAGTCGAGCGGCGGGCGGTAGGTCGGCAGCGCCTCGCCGTACTCGTGGATCCAGTCGTGGTCGAGGAAGAAGTGCATCCGCCCGGTGAGCGTGTGCCAGGGTTTCTTGCGCTCGACGTTGACGACGAACGGCGAGTACCGCCGGCCGCCGCTCTCGCTGCCCGACCATTCCGGGCTGGTGATGACCGCCCGCGGCTGGACCTGGGTGTCGGCGAAGGAGATGTGCTCGCCGGAACGTTCCTCGGCGAGATCGGCGAGGTCCACCCCCGTCCGCTTTTCGAGGGATTCCCAGCCCTGCATGGCGACCTGGCCGTTGGTGGTGCCCGACAGCGCCAGGATCGCCTCGGCCATGTGCACGTCCCGGGCCAGCGACGGGCGGCCGTCCGCCACGCCGCCGCGCACGACGCCGTTCGCCCTGCGCAGGTAGTCGACCGCGCCGGACGGTACCAGCGTGATGCCCTTGGTGGCCGTCCCGAGCGTGTCGACCAGCGGGCCGAGCGCCGCCATCTTCGCCGCCACCGCCGTGTAGTCGCGCTCGATCGCCACCAGGCGCGGCATGCTCACGCCGGGCACGGGCTCGCACTCGCCGGCCGCCCAGTCCAGGACCCGGCCGCCCGGCTGCGCGGTCTCGTCCGGGGTGTCGTGCGTCAGCGGCGCCGGGATCACGTCGGTGCGGGTGCCGAGCCGGCCGGCGGCGAGCCGGGAGAAGTCCTCGGCGATGAGCCGGAACGCCTCGAAGTCGGTGCGCGCCTCCCACGGCGGCGCGATCGCCGGATTGAACGAGTGCACGAACGGATGCATGTCCGTCGTCGACAGGTCGTGCTTTTCGTACCAGGTCGCCGCCGGCAGGACGATGTCGGAGTACGTGCACGAACTCGTCATCCGGAAGTCGATGGTGGTGAGCAGGTCGAGCTTGCCGCGCGGGGCCTCCTCCCGCCAGGTCACCTCGGCCGGGCGCAGCTGCTCGGGCGACTCCTCGGCGCGGACGGCGTCGTCCGTGCCGAGCAGGTGCCGCATGAAGTACTCCATGCCCTTGCCGGAGGAGCCGAGGACGTTGGCCCGCCAGATCGTCATCACCCTCGGCCAGTTCTGCGGCGCGTCGGGGTCCTGCGCGGCGAACCCCAGCCGGCCGGCCTTCAGCTCGGCCACGATGTGGTCGGCGACGGGACGGCCCGCTTCGGCGGCCTCGTCGGCGAGGTCGAGCGGGTTGCGGTCGAACCCCGGATGCGACGGCGTCCACCCCAGCCGGGACGCCTGGGCGAGGCAGTCGATGAACGCCCGCCCCTCGAACAGGCCGCGGCCGAGCGGGGTGGACAGCTCATCGGCACCGAAGCTCTCGTACCGCCACTGGTCGGTGTGCGCATAGAAGAACGACGTGCCGGCCATGTGCCGGGTGGGGCGCTGCCAGTCCAGCGCGAACGCGGTCTGCTGCCAGCCGGTGAGCGGACGGACCTTCTCCTGGCCGACGTAGTGCGCCCAGCCGCCGCCGTTCACGCCCTGGCAGCCGCACAGCATCGTGAGCGTGAAGAACGTCCGGTAGATCTGGTCGGAGTGGTACCAGTGGTTCGTGCCGGCGCCCATGCAGATCATCGACCGGCCGCGCGAAAGCTCGGCGTTGCGGGCGAACTCCCGCGCCACCCGGATCGCGGCGGCGGCCGGCACCGAGGTGATCTCCTCCTGCCAGGCCGGGGTGTAGGGCTGCGCCGCGTCGCCGTACCCGTCCGGCCACGTGCCCGGCAGCCCGTCGCGGCGCACCGCGTACTGCGCCATCAGCAGGTCGAACACCGTCGTCACCAGCCGGCCGCCGACCCGCGCCACCGGCACCCCGCGGCGGACCGCCTCCCCGCCCTCGGTCGCGCCGGCGTCGAAGCGCGGCAGCTCGACCGGCAGCGCGTCCTCGTGCCGCCCGTACAGGGTGAGCAGCGGATCGACCCCGCCCAGCTCCAGGTTCCACCGGCCCTCCCCGGACGCGGTGAAGCGGAATCCCAGCGTCCCGTTGGGCGCCACCGGCTCCCCGGTGCGCGCGTCGAGCAGGACGGGCTTGTGCGCGGCGCCCTCCCCCGCGTCCCCCAGTTCGGCGGCGGTGAGGAACCTCCCCGGACGCACCGCGTCGCCGTGTTCCTCCAGCGTCACGAGGAACGGCAGGTCGGTGTAGGTCTTGACGTAGTCGGTGAAGTACGGGACCTGCCGGTCGCGGAAGAACTCGCTGAGCACCACGTGGCCCATCGCCATCGCCAGCGCGCCGTCCGTGCCGGGCGCCGCCGCGAGCCAGTCGTCGGCGAACTTGGTGTGGTCGGAGAAGTCCGGGGAGACGACCACGACCTTCTGCCCCCGGTAGCGGGCCTCGGTCATGAAGTGCGCGTCCGGGGTCCGGGTGATCGGCAGGTTGGTGCCCCAGATGATCATGTAGGACGCGTTCCACCAGTCGCCGGACTCCGGGACGTCGGTCTGGTCGCCGAACACCTGCGGCGACGCGATCGGCATGTCGGCGTACCAGTCGTAGAACGACAGGATCGTCCCGCCGATCATCGACAGGAAGCGGGTGCCCGCCGCGTACGACACCGGCGACATCGCCGGGATCGGCGAGAACCCGACCACCCGGTCGGGCCCGTACTCCTTGACCGTGTGCACATGGGCCGCGGCGATCAGCTCGGTGACCTCCGGCCACGACGCCCGGACGAACCCGCCCTTGCCGCGCGCCCGCTTGTACCCGGCCGTCCGCTCCGGGTCCGCGGTGATCTCCGCCCAGGCGGCGACCGGGTCACCGAGCCGGTCCCGCGCCTCCCGCCACATCTCCAGCAGCGGTCCCCGCACGTACGGGTACCGCACCCGGGACGGCGAGTAGGTGTACCAGGAGAACGCCGCCCCGCGCGGGCAGCCGCGCGGCTCGTACTCCGGCGAGTCGGGCCCCACCGACGGGTAGTCGGTCTGCTGGGTCTCCCACGTGATGATGCCGTCCTTGACGTACACCTTCCACGAGCAGGACCCCGTGCAGTTCACCCCGTGGGTCGACCGGACCTCCCGGTCGTGGCGCCAGCGCTCCCGGTAGAACTCCTCGGCGCCGCGTCCGCCCTCCCGGCGCAGCTCGCGGTAGTCGCCGGACGGCTTGCCGGGCACGAAGAACTGCGCCCGCCGCAGCAGCCCCTCGACCGGTTCCCCCTTCGGCAGCAGCGGCGCCAGCAACCTCCGGCCGGGCGGGCTCCCGCCCCCGGGCGTCGTCGGCTCCGTGGCCGATGACATGGGACCACCTCGTCTCACGGACCAGGATCATGTGCGCGGCACAACTACCCGGGGTGATCGACCCCCAACCCCGAGTCGACCGTGGCTACCAAATCCACAGGGAAAAATGCCTGTCCCCAGACCCGAGGGGCACCAGGGCGGAGACGGCCGTTCGCACGTCCGCCTGGGCCGTCATCATGGGCGGTGGCGGGATGTCATGGTGCCGGAACGCCGCAGCGACCACTCCGGGGTCGACCGACCGCCGCCCGACCAGGGCCACCAGGTGATCGGGCCGGCGTCCCGGACGAGCGCGGGCACCAGCAGCGAGCGGACGACGAGCGTGTCCATCAGCACGCCGAACGACACGATGAACGCGATCTGGACGAGGAACGCGAGCGGGATGACCACGAGCGCGGCGAAGGTGGCCGCGAGCACCACGCCCGCGGAGGTGATGACGCCGCCGGTCACGACGAGCGCCTCCAGGACGCCGTCGCGCGGCCCGTGCCGCACCGTCTCCTCGCGCGCACGCGTCATCAGGAAGATGTTGTAGTCGACGCCGAGCGCGACGAGGAAGATGAACCCGTACAGGGGTACGGCCGGGTCGGTCGCGGTGAAGCCGAGCACGTGCTGGAAGAGCAGCGCGGCGATGCCGAGGGTCGCCAGGTAGTTGAGCGCCACGGTGGCGACCAGGAGCAGCGGCATCACCAGCGAGCGGAGCAGCGCCACGAGGATGGCCACGATGATGCCGAGCACGACCGGGACGATGACGGCGCGGTCGTGCTCGGCGGCGGCCAGCGTGTCGACGCGCTGGGCGGTGTAGCCGCCGACGAGCGCGTCGGCGCCGGGCACGGCGTGCAGGTTCTCCCGGAGGCGCTCGACGGTCCGCTGCGCGGCGCCGGTGTCGGCGGCGGAGCCGAGGGTGGCGTCCACGAGGGCGCGGCCGTCCACGACGAGCGGCGCCCCGCCCTGGGTGCGCGGGCGCACGTCGAAGACGCCTTCGGTGCGTCTCGCGACGTCCACGACCTGCGGCAGCGCCTGGGCGTTGGTCAGCACGATGGCCGGGTTGCCCGAACCGCCCGGGTAGTGCGCGTCGAGGACGTCCTGGGCCGTCACCGACGGGGCCTCACCGACGAACGTCTCGCTCAGCGGCACCCCCTGCGTGCGCAGCGTCGGCATGAACGCGGCGAAGGCGACCAGCACGACCAGGCAGCTCACCCAGACACGGCGCGGATGGCGGGCCAGCAGGCCCGCGATCCGCTCCCACACCCGGTGCCTGGACGCGTCCGGACGTTCGGGGTGCGGACGGGCGGGCCAGTAGACCGTCCGCCCCACCAGGACCAGGACGGCGGGCAGGAAGGTGAGCGCGCTCAGCAGGGCGCAGCCGATGCCGATGGCTCCGACCGGCCCGAGCGCCCGGTTGTTCGACAGGTCGCTGATCAGCAGGGCGATCAGCCCGAGGGCCACGGTGGCGGCGCTGGCGGCGATGGCGCCGGCCGACCGCCGCCACGCGGCCAGCATCGCCGGCCACCGGCTCGCCCCGAGGGCCAGTTCCTCGCGGAAACGGGCCGACAGCAGGAGCGCGTAGTCGGTGCAGGCGCCGATGACCAGGATCGACAGGATGCCCTGTACCTGGCCGTCGACCGTCACCGTGCCGCGTTTCGCGAGGTAGTAGACGATCGCGCTGGCGAGTCCCAGGGCGAACACCGAGCCGAGGATGATCATGAACGGCAGCAGCACGCTCCGGTAGACCAGCAGCAGGATCAGCAGGACGACGGCCACGGCGACGGCGATGAGCAGGGTGTCGATGCCGGAGAAGGCGTCGGTGAAGTCGGCCTGGGTGGCGGCGGGACCGGCCACATAGGCGCGGGTCCCGGGTACCTGTCCGGCGTCGGCGCGAATGCGGTCCACGGTGTCGGTGCTGTGCTCGCCGACATCGGACCGGATCTGCACGACCCCCGTCAGCGCCGCCCCGTCCCGCGATGGGATGACCGGAGACGGCGTCCCCGTGACATAGGGGACGCCTTGCAGCGAGGCCAGTGCACGCTGCGCCGCCGCACGCTGGTCGGGTGACACACTGCCGTCCTGGGCCGTCCACACCACGATGGCGGGGATCGTCCGGTTCCGCTGGAACGCGGCCTCCTGCTCCAGCACCCGCGTCGATTCGGCGCTCTTCGGCAGGAAGGACGACTGCTCGTTGGTGGCGACGTCGCCGAGCTTACCCGCGTACGGGCCGAGGGTGCCGCCGATCACCAGCCAGATCAGCAGCAGCGCCGCCGGCAGGAGCCAGCGGCCGGTCCGTGACGCGGCCATCACCGGGCTCGCGTCATGGACGGCCCGGCATGATCATCCGGACGGCGGCGGGAGCGGGAACGGTGCTCATGGGCGTCTCCTGCCCTGCGTGTCCGCGCTCATGCACGGCCACGCCCAGGACCGGCCGGGACCGGCCGGGCGCCTCGCCGGGGTCGGCGGCGAGGCGCCCGGCCCGCACCGGAAAAGGCCGGCTGGTAAGGCTCGCCGCCGTCCGCTCACCCCACGGAAGCGGCGCCGGAGCGCGATTCCCCCCTTTCCCGCCGGCCGGCGGTGAAGAAGCCGATGAGCGCGGCGACCGTGGCGACGGCCTCCCCGGCGAAGCTGATCGTCTTGTCGCCGTACCACTGCGGGTCGTACATGCGCGGGATCGGCCCGAGCTGCCCGAAGTCGACGAAGTAGTACAGCAGGACGGCACCGGCGGCGCTCGCCGCGACGACGAACGCGATCGCGTAGGTCCATCTGCGCGCCCACAGCAGCACCAGAACGGCGGCGACGGCCGCCGCGATGGCCTGCCCGTAGAACAGGTCGTCCCCGGGGATGACGTTGTCGGGGGTGTTCGGCCCGGGGGCCATGTCCGGCGCGAACCGCCAGTGCACGATGGCGTCGGCCGCGAGTCCGGCGGCCACGAGAAGACGAAGAACAATGCCCATACCCATTGCACGGTGACGGCCCGGCCGCGGATCAAAAAGCCCGCACCTTTTTCGGCACGGACACCCGCCCCCGCTCGTCAGCCGGACCCGCCCTTGACCCGGCGATAGCTCCAGTACAGGAGCCCGAAGAGGATGAGGCCCGACAGGATGAGGCCGGAGCCCGTGCTCCACCCGCTGAACGGGAGTTCCGGCACGAGCGCCCAGGCCACGCCGGCACCGATCAGAGTGAGCCCGGTCAGGATGGAGCCGGTCAGACGCCACCACGAGGTGATGCTCTCCTCCGCCGCCTTGATCGCCCGTACCCGGACGGGTTCCACGAAACGGTGGACCGCCGAGAACTCGCTCGCGAGGATCAGCAACCCGGAGAGCACCAGCAGCAGCCCGGGGCCGGGCAGCACGAGCAGCGCGATGCCGCCCAGCAGCACCATGCCGCCGACGACGAGCACCAGGGCACGTTTGGCGGACCGCCGGTACATCATCCCGTACCTCCGTCCGAGGGACCACGTCCCACCATGCTGCCGTACATCTGCAATTAGATCTTGCGCAAAGAACGCCCCCCAAACCCCGGTTCTGTCAAGAGAGGGTCTCCGGGGGACGTCAGGAGGGAAGTTTGCTCCAGTCCTCGACCACGGCGTTCCAGTCACTCCGATTCAGGAAGTGGCAGTAGGGAAGCTGGGAGTTCGGCAGGCGCAGAGGCTTGTGGCCGGCCCAGCAAGCGACCTCCACATGGCATAGCCGAAGCTGCTTGATCACCTCGATGGCCGGCAGGAGATCGGTGTCTCCGGAGAAGAGGACGAGCGCGTCGTACTGCCTGCGGAGAGCCAAATGCATGAGATCGACGGCTATGGCAACGTCGATCCCCTTCTCGCGTGGAGGGTCATCGGGCCAGCCCCGGTAGTTGAGTTGGCGGCGAACGACGTGGACCCGAGGATCACGTGACCACTGCGCGGCTTGAGCATCGTTGGCCGATGTGGGCAGGGGCTGGTGATTGGGATCGGGTCGCCCCAGGTAGACCCGGACGGCCGCGACGTTGCTGGTCCGGGCACGCCGCTGCTGGATGATGTCGGCGACACGGCACGGATCGGGTACACAGCGGTAAGGCGGAACGCCATAGTTCTCGAAGAGACCATGCCCGACGAGGTGGACGTTTTGATAGTCCAGGAACAGAGCCACACGCTCGGTCACCGGCGTTCTCCAAGAAAAAGCCCCGCCAGTCCCGGAGGACGGCGGGGAATAATGGGCTCATTGTAAGAGGGATCAGCGGCCAGCGTCAACCAGAGTCTCTGACTCCCCGTTACCCCGACGTGGGCAAGCTCAAGGCACTCGCCGGCACTCTCGGTCGTCTCGAAATCACGCAAAGTTGCCGAGGTCATGTCGGGGCCATCGGCGATGACGGCCGCAGGCCATACGTGGGCTGAGCATCGGACTGCGCCGAACTCGTTCGTGACCGCGTCCAGTGTGCGGGATTGGGGGGCCGTCTTGATTCGTCCGGGTATGAAGGCGGCCCCGTCCCGGGGTGGGGGGGGTGGGACGGGGCCGCAGGCCGCGCGGTACCGGGCGACGGTCGTCCGCGCGGCGGGTCCGGTGCCGTGGGGGCGCCCCGGCTGGGGGACGCCCCCGCGGGCTCAGTGTTCGGCCGCCGCTTCGGCGCCCGCGCCGGTGAGGGCGCGGACCTCGATCTCGGCGTACTTGGCCGCGTTGTACTCCTTGCTGAGGACGGTCCCGAGCCAGCCGCACAGGAAGCCGAACGGGATGGAGATGATCCCGGGGTTGCTCAGCGGGAACCAGCTGAAGTCGTGGTCGGTGAACAGCGCCTTGTCGGAGCCGGACACGACCGGGGAGAACGCCACGAAGAAGATCGCGGAGCCGAGGCCGCCGTAGATGGCGGAGACGGCGCCGGTGGTGTTGAACCGCTTCCAGAACAGGCTGTAGAGGATCGCGGGCAGGTTCCCGGACGCCGCGACCGCGAACGCGAGGGCGACGAGGAACGCGACGTTGAGGCGCTGCGCGTAGATGCCGAGGACGATGGACACGGCGCCGATCACGAAGGCGGAGATGCGGGCGACGCGGACCTCGTCCCGCTCGGTGGCCTTGCCCTTGCGGAACACGTGCGCGTACAGGTCGTGGGCGAAGGACGAGGACGACGCCAGGGTCAGCCCGGACACGACCGCGAGGATCGTCGCGAACGCGACCGCGGCGATGACCGCGAGGAGGATCGTGCCGCCGGTGGACCCGAAGACGATCTCACCGATGCGTTCGGCGAGCTGCGGCGCCGCGGTGTTGCCGGCCGGGTTGACGGCGGCGATCTTCTTCGAGCCGACGAGCGCGGCGGCACCGAAGCCCAGGACGAGGGTGAACAGGTAGAAGACCCCGATCAGCCCGATGCCCCACATGACGGACTTGCGGGCGTCCCGCGCGGTCGGGACGGTGTAGAAGCGGATCAGGATGTGCGGCAGCCCGGCGGTGCCGAGCACGAGCGCGAGACCGAGGCTGATCAGGTCGAGCTTGCCGGTGAGGCCCTGCTCGGCGGTGGCGTAGCGCAGGCCCGGCTCCAGGAACGCGCCGCCCTTGCCGCTCTGGTCGGCGGCGTCGTCGAGCAGGCCGGACAGGTTGAAGCCGTACTTGCCGAGCACGAGCAGCGTGATGAGGGCCGCGCCGGTCATCAGCAGGACGGCCTTGACGATCTGCACCCAGGTGGTGCCCTTCATCCCGCCGAACACCACGTACACGATCATCAGCACGCCGACCAGCGCGATGGTCACGCCCTTGGCGAAGTCACTGGTGAAGCCGAACAGCAGCGAGACGAGCGCGCCCGCGCCCACCATCTGCGCCAGCAGGTAGAAGATCGACACGATGATGGTGGAGACACCGGCGGCGGTGCGGACGGGGCGCGGGCTCATCCGGAACGCCAGCACGTCCGCCATCGTGAACCGGCCGGAGTTGCGCAGCAGCTCGGCGACCAGCAGCAGCGCGACGAGCCAGGCGACGAGGAACCCGATCGAGTACAGGAAACCGTCGTAGCCGTACAGGGCGATGAGCCCGGCGATGCCGAGGAACGACGCGGCGGACATGTAGTCGCCGCCGATCGCGAGGCCGTTCTGCGCGCCGGTGAAGGACCGTCCGCCGGCGTAGAAGTCGGTGGCGCTCTTGGTGTTGCGGCTGGCCCACACGGTGATCGCGAGGGTGGCGGCCACGAACACCACGAACAGGGTGATCGACAGGGTCTCGTGGCTCATCGGGCGTCCTCCGCGGTCTCGGCGACGGGCGTCCCCTCGGCCAGGATGTCGGCGCGCACCTTGTCGGCGAGCGGGTCGAGGTGGCGCTCGGCGTGCCGGGAGTACAGGTAGGCGATGCCGAACGTCGACACGAACTGCAGCAGCCCGAACACGAGCGCGATGTTGATGGAGCCGACCAGCTCGGTGCCCATGAAGTCGCGCGCCCACCCCGACAGCACGACGTAGAGCAGGTACCAGCTGAGGAACGCGGCGGTCATGGGGAATGCGAATCGGCGGAATCTGCGGCGGAGTTCCTGGAACTCCGCGGTGCCCTGGAACCGTTCATAGACGGTGCCGGCGGCGCTCTTATCGACGGACACGGCCGCCCTCCTCTTTTGTGACGCCAGTCACGCGCCACCGTAAAGACCCAGCTCGGGAGGGACGAGGGGGCGGCGGCAAGGCTGCGGTCAGCCGCCGTCCACCGTCGCCGGACCGCTCCACCCGTCGATAAGCGGTCGCTTTTGCGCGATGAACGGTCAGACCCGGCGGGGCCGCCAGGTACCGCGATCGACGTTGAGCGACTCCGGAGTGTGCAGGCGCACCATCATGCGGGCGACGCCCGGCGGGACCCGCCGCTGCGTGCACAGCGACACGGCGATCATGACGGTGAACGCGATGGGGACCGTCCACGCGGCGGGCTGGGCCAGCAGCGCGCCGGCGAGCCCGGACGGCGGCCCGGCGGCGATCGTCACGACCACGGCGGTGCCGGCGAGCGCGCCGCCGGTGGCCAGGCCGGCGAGCGCGCCCGGCACGGTGAGCCGCCGCCACCAGACGCCGAGGACGAGCAGCGGGCAGAACGTGGACGCGGCGACGGCGAACGCGAGCCCCACCACGTCCGCGACGGCGAGGGACCGGGCCGCGATCGCCAGGGCCAGCGGCACCACCAGGGCGATCAGCGTTCCCACGCGGAACGAGCGGACCCCGCCGCGCAGGATGTCCTGCGCCAGCACCCCGGCGACGGACACGGTGATCCCGGACGAGGTCGACAGGAACGCCGCCACCGCGCCGCCCGTCACCAGCGCGCCGAGGAGGTCGCCGCCGAGCCCGCCGATGAGCCGTCCGGGCAGGGTGAGGACGACGGCGTCGGCCCGTCCGGTCATCAGCAGTTCGGGCGTGTAGATCCGGCCGAGCACCCCGTACAGCGCGGGGAGCAGGTAGAACGCGCCGAGCAGCGACAGCACCATCACGGTCGTGCGGCGCGCGGCCCGCCCGTCGGGGTTGGTGTAGAAGCGGACCAGGACGTGCGGGAGCCCCATCGTGCCGAGGAACGTGGCGAGGATCAGCGAGTACGTCGCGTACAGCGAGTGTTCGCGCCCGTCGAGCGGCATCGCCCATTCCCGGTCGGTGGTGACGGGCCGTCCGGCGACGTGCGGGACGTCGGCGCCGGCGGGGAAGGTGATGGAGGTGTCCTGGTCGATGCGGTGCGGCCCGGGGTTGAGGGTCAGCGGGGCACCCGGGTAGTGGTGCCCGTCGATCCCCCCGGTCACGGTGACCGGGACGGCCTCGGTGACGTCCACCGTGACGGCGACGCCGACGGAGACGGTCGTCCGGTCCGGGAACCGGGGCGGGGCGTCCGACGACAGGCCGGGCGCGCCGTCGTGCCGCCACGCCAGCAGCAGGAAGACCAGCGGGACGGCCAGCGCGGTCAGCTTCATCCAGTACTGGAACGCCTGGACGAGGGTGACGCTGCGCATCCCGCCGACCAGCACGTTCACGGCCACGACGACCGCGATGAGCACGCCGCCCGCCCAGACCGGCGTGCCCGTCACCGTGCGCAGCACGAGCCCGGCGCTCTGGAACTGGGGCAGCAGGTAGAGCCAGCTGATCAGCACGACGAGGGCGCTGGCGACGCGCCGCACGGCCATGGACTCCAGCCGCGCCTCGGCGAAGTCCGGCAGCGTGTAGGCGCCCGACCGGCGCAGCGGCGCCGAGACCAGGACGAGCAGGACGAGATATCCGCCCGTCCAGCCGACCGGAAGCCACAGCATGTCGGCGCCGTACGCCAGGATCAGGCCCGCGATGCCGAGGAAGGACGCCGCCGACAGGTACTCCCCGCCGATCGCGGACGCGTTCCGCAGCGGCGTCACCGTCCGCGACGCGACGTAGAAGTCGGACGTCGTCCGGGAGATGCGCACCCCGAGCACGCCGATGAGCACGGTCGCGACGACGACCAGCAGGACCCCGGCGAGCCCGTACGCGGCGCTCATGGCCGGTCCTCGCCCCCGTACGCGCGGTCGACGAGGTCGGCGAAGTCGTCCTCGTTGCGCTCGGCCCGCCGGACGTACCACCAGCCGCAGGCCACGAACCACGGGTAGATCAGCCCGCCGAGCAGCAGCCACGGCAGCGGCAGGCCCAGCACCTCCCGCTCGCGCACCTCGGGGACCAGCGCGAACAGCAGCGGCAGCCCGATCACCACGACGGCGAGCACCAGGCACAGCCGGGCCGCGAGCCGCGTCTGGGCGCGCAGCAGCGAGCGCATGTACGCCTCGCCGAGCCCGGTCTGCTCGTCGATCTCCCGGGTCACCGGGTAGCGGGGCCGCCGGACGGTCCGGGCCCGCGGCCCGGTCACCAGCGTCCGGCCGGGCGCGATCCCCGGCCCCCGCTCCTCCCCGTCCGGCCGCCCGGCGGGGGCGCGGGGGCTCAGTGCGCCCTCCTCGCCCGGCGCACCAGCAGGTCGCGCAGTTCCCGGACGTGCCGGCGGCTCACCGGCAGTTCCACCTCGCCGACCAGGATGGTGCAGCGTCCCGAGTCGAGCCGCAGTTCCTTGATCGCCGACAGCGCGACCAGGTGGCTGCGGTGCACCCGGACGAAGCCCGCACCGCTCCAACGCTCGCTCAGCGCGTTCAGCGGGATGCGCACCAGATGGCTGCCGCCGGAGGTGTGCAGCCGCGCGTAGTCGCCCTGCGCCTCCACGTACAGCACCTCGGCGGGGGTGACGAACCGGGTCACTCCACCCAGTTCGACGGGCATCGGCTCCGGTTCGGACGGGGCGGGCTCCGCGGCCGCGTCGGCCCAGCCGGCCTCCTCGGCGGCCTCGGTCACCCGCGTGATCGCCAGGCTGAGCCGCTCCGGCCGCACCGGTTTGAGGATGTAGTCGGTCGCCTTGATCTCGAACGCGTCGACGGCGTGCTCCTCGTACGCGGTGACATAGACGATCTGCGGCGGGCGGGCGAACTGGGCGAGGACCCGGCCGAGCACGGTGCCGTCCAGGCCGGGCATCCGGATGTCGAGGAAGACGGCGGCGATGGGACGTCCGTCGGCGAGGGCGCGGTCGAGTCTGCGCAGCGCGGCGGCGCCGTCCCGGGCGGTGTGGATCTCCCCGATCCGGGGGTCGGCGCGCAGCAGATGGACGAGGTCGTCCAGCGCGGGCGCCTCGTCGTCCACCGCAAGGACCCGCAGGCCCACCTCCACCGTTCCCTTCCCCCCGTTTCGTCCGCCACATTCCAGTCAACGTATGCGCGAGAGTCAAGAGGTCAGGAGGCCGTGACGCCCGGCCGGTACTTCGGGACGCGCACGATCACCTTCGTCCCGGCGCCGGGACCGGTCTCGACGGCGAGCCCGTACTCGTCCCCGTACACCTGGCGGAGCCGGTCGTCCACGTTGACCAGCCCGATTCCGGGCTCGTCGGCAGGTGTACGCCGCTCCCCCGCGAGCAGGCGCCTGACCTCGTCAGGGTCCATGCCGATCCCGTCGTCCTCCACGCTGATCACGCAGTCGGACCCGGCGTCCTCGGCCACGATCGTGATCAGGCCGGGCTCGGACCTGTCCTGCAACCCGTGCCGGACGGCGTTCTCCACGAGCGGCTGCAGGCACAGGAACGGGACGGCCACGGGCAGCACTTCGGGCGCGATCCGCAGCGTCACCCGCAGTTCCTCGCCGAACCGGGCCCGCTGCAGCAGCAGATACCGGTCGATGGACCGCAGTTCCTCGGCGAGCGTCGTGAAGTCGCCGTGCCGCCGGAACGAGTACCGGGTGAACCCGGCGAACTCCAGCAGCAGTTCCCGCGCCCGCTCCGGATCGGACCGGACGAACGAGGCGATCGTGGTCAGCGAGTTGTAGATGAAGTGCGGCGAGATCTGCGCCCGCAGCGCCCGCATCTCCGCCTCCATCAGCAGCGCCCGCGAGTGGTCGAGTTCGGCGAGTTCCAGCTGGGCGTCCACCCACTGCGCGACCTCCTCCGCCGCGCGGATCAGCCCCGCCGGGACCTCCTCCCCGTAGGCGGCGAGCGTCCCGATGACCCGGTCGCCGGTGGCGAGCGGGACGACCACGACCCGCCGGATCGGGCAGTCGATCCGCTCGCAGGCGACGTCGTGCACCTGGGTGCGCCCGTTCCCGAGCGTGACCTCCGCGTGCGCGAGCCCCTCCGCCGCGTGGTGCCCGTGCTCGCCGTCCCAGGCCAGCAGCCGCTCCCCGTCGGTGATCGCGAGCGCCGGGCAGTCCAGCAGCGCCCGCAGATGCCGCGCGGCCTTCTGCGCGCCCTGCTCGGTCAGCCCGGCGCGGAAGGCGGGCGCGGCCCGGGACGCGGTGTGCAGCATCTCGAACGTCGCCCGCCGCGCGGGCCCGCCGAGGTCACCGCCGCCCCGGCCCTGCCGCCGCCACCACAGCAGCGCCGGAACCCACGTCACCAACAGCGCCGCGACAACGGCGACGATCACGTCCATCCCGCAAATTTATGCCGCTTTCGACATGCTCTGTGAAGTTGATCACGTTGCTACATACTCGGTATGGCGCAATCGCGGGATTCGTGTCATCTTGATCAAGCCGACATTCACGATCTTGGCCGGAGCCCGCCGCTCCCCCGGGAACTCACGGACGGGGCCGGCCGTGAGGAGTGCGCATGCGTCGCCGTCGAAGTCTGGCTTCCCTCGCCGCCCTGTTCCTGGCCTTCCCGTTAGCCGCCGCACTGCAGGCCCCGGCCTCCGCGAGCGAGCTGACCCTGTCCAACTTCGAGCTCCGCCCGAACGCCTACGGCACCGATCTGCAGACCCGCGCCGACGCCCTTCCGCTGGTGAAGGGGACCGTCACCACCATCATGAACGACCTGAACCGGCTGAGCGAAGCGACGCCGGTCGCGATCAACAACGCCTGCAACTCCGCCGCCGTGGCGTCCGGAAGCACCGTCGCCGTCGAACGGAGCGTCTGCTTCACCAACGGCGACAACGGCACCACCGAGTGGTATCCGCAAGGCGTCACCACGGTCGCCGACATGCAGGCCGACCGGGTGTGGGGCAACGGCTACCAGCCCGTCCTGGCCAGCTGGTACGACCACAACGACAACGCCGACGGCATGGTCAAGGGCATCCGTATCAGCTTCATGGACCCCTACACCGGCAGGTACCGGCACGTCCTGCTGGTGTATCCGCGGGCCAACGGCGACTACGACACGATCCGGGTGTCCGAGGATCCGGCCGACCCCGACTACAACAAGGCCCTGCACGGCGGCGGCATCCTCTGGTACGGCAACTACCTGTTCGTCGCGGACACGGCACGCGGGTTCCGGATGTTCGACATGCGCCGCATCTACGACCTGGGCGCGTCCACCAACGGGACGACGAGCAGCCCGACCCTGGTCGGGCTCCACGGCAGCACGTACTACGGCTACGGCTACCGCTACATCATGCCGCAGGTCGGCTCCTGGACAGCGACGGCCCCGACCGGCACCACCTGCACCACATCGGACGGGTCACCGAACTTCTCCTACGTCGCACTGGACCGCAGCGGAACCGACCACCTCGTCTCGGGCGAGTACTGCGCCAGTACCGAGGCGACCAACGGGCGGGTCGCCGCCTGGCGGATCTCCGACGCGTTCGACGCCAGCGGCAACCTCGTCATGAACACCGCGTACAGGTGGAACGCCGACGCGGCGTACAAGCTGCCGGTCAGCAACGTCCAGGGCGCGATGCGGTTCAACGGCCGCTGGTACCTCAGCCGCAGCCACGGTGAGACAGGCGCCGGGACCCTCTACACGACCGACCCGGTGACGTCGTCCACCACAACCCTCACGGTGGCGAAGCAGCAGGACCTGGGAATCGGCCCCGAGGACCTGTCGCACTGGCAGGGCGGCTCCGACCCCGCCAACCCGACGCTCGGCACCATCTGGACCGTAGGCGAGCACCCCAACAAGCGAATGGTGTACTCGGTCTACCCCCAGTAACCCCTTGAGACGCCCGGCCGGCCTCCCCGGCCGGGCGTCTTCGCGTCTCACCAACCCCAGCCACCCGGGTCAATATGGAGGGGGCGGCGCGGCCGGGACCGGGGGCGGGATCGACCGGCGGCGCCGCCCCGGTTCTAGGGTCCGGACGGCTCCCGGCGCACGAGCGCGCCGAGCGCCGCCGCGATCGAGTCGGCGGCCCGCTCGGGGTCAGGGGGCAGTGGCAACCCCGAGGCCGGCCCCGATCGCCACTCGTAGGCGGTGCCGTCCCAGCCGACGAGGTAGGGCCCGGCGTTGCGGTAAGTGACGCGGACCCGGCGCAGCCCCTCCTTCTCGTCCAGCTCGATCGCGGCGGCGACCTGCGGGGCGCGGCGGCGCACGGCCGCGTGCAGCTTCTCGGCGGGGCCGAAGATGTCCCGCATCTCAGGCTCCCGGGGCGATCAGTCCGCCCAGCGTGTGCCGCCACCCGTACCCGGTGGCGTGTCGCGCGTGGTAGCGGCGGTCCGGTTCGGCGGGCGTCGGAACGATCGGCGCGACTTGGCGCATGGGCGTGACGACGGGGGGCGGCGCGGGCGTGGCTGGCTCGTTCAGCGCGCGGCCGAGAGCGGCTTGATCGGCCACCTCCAGCAGGCGGTAGCGTCCCGCTGTGTCACGCGTGAGCGCCCACCAACTGCCGGTGGCCTGACCGTGCCAGTAGGACACGCAGCCCCGCATCACGACACCCCCGGCCCGCACAGCACGCGCTCGGCGGCCGGCTCGCTGATGTCCGTTTCGCCCATCACAGGTGGATTCGCGGCGGAGCGTGAGCCGCCCTTAACATCGTGCACGGGTCCGACCTCCATCGGGCCAAGGCCCCGGAGCAACCGGCGTTCGCCCGCCGGCCGGGGCCGTCTTCGCGTCTTGCGACGCCTTTCGCACTCCACCTGACCGCTTTCGGGGTTAGCGTGGAAGCCGTTGTCCGTTGGCCGAGCTGCCCGGCCAACGACTGGCAGTAGTCCGCACCGGGGCGCAACGGTGGGAAACGATGACCTTCAGCGAGACGTTCGGGGAGGCGCTCCGCCGGCTCATGGCCGACCGGGGGATCGGCGTCCGCGCCCTGGCCAGGCAGGTGCCCTGCGACGCCGGGCACGTGTCCGAGTTATGCCACGGCCACAAGGGTCCTTCGGATCAGTTGGCCGCCCGCCTCGACGAGATCCTCAGCGCCGCCGGGGAGCTCGTTGCCCTCACCCGAACAACGCCAGAAGACGCAGTTCAGGTCGGTAGCGTGAATTCCGGAGCGGTTCACGCCGACGACCTGGACGAGGACGATGAGATGCAGCGACGCCGGTTACTGCAGGCACTGACCACGCTCGGTGCCGCATCGTCCCCCGCCGTCGAAGCGATCGAGTGCATCCGCGACGGAGTCGACCGGGCCATCGGACGGGACGAGTCATCCCACCTCGGCGAGTGGGAGGAAACGGTGGCCGAGTACGGCTACACCTATCTGCTCCTGCCTCCGCAACTGCTGCTCAGGGAGCTGGCTTCCGATCTGGTCGCGGTCCAGCGGATCGCCGGCCGCCGCACTCAGGGCAGGCTCACACCCTCGTGGTACCGAGTGACCGGCGTCTTGGCCGCGCTCATGGCCAAGACGCTGTGCAACATGGGGCAGCCACGCATGGCACGTGCCTGGTGGGTCACCGCGCAGCACGCCGCCGACACCTCAGGTGACCTGGATCTGGGCCTGTGGATCGCCGGTGAGCGGCTCGTGTACGGCCTCTACGAGAACCGTCCACCGGCGATCCTGCTGTGCAAGGCGGACCGGATGGCCGACCGAGCACCCGGCATCTCGTGCCGTGGGCTGCTACATGTGCGGACCGTCCGCGCACAGTTGCTCGCGCTGGAAGGCGCGGAGGCGGAGGCGACCGCCGAACTGCAGGCGTGCGAAGAGATCTTCGGCCGTCTCCCCATGTCGGTGACCGGCGAGGTGCGGTCGGTCGCCGGTTGGGCCGAGGACCGCTTGCGGTACACGGAGGCGTGGGTATACGCGCACACCGGAGACCATGACCGCCTCGACGCCGCCGCGGCCCGCGCCGTGGCGGTCCTGCCCTCCGACGACCCGCGCGTGCGCGTCCAACTGGACCTGCTGCGCGCGGCCGGGCATGTGCGGGCCGGTGACACCAGCGAGGGCGTACGGCACGCCCATGCCGTCTACGAGGCTCAGCCCGACGAGCACCGGACGGTGATGGTGACGAGCCTGGCCCGCCAGGTCGCCGAGGCCGTCCCGGCGCACAGCCGCGATGAGCCGGTCGTCGCCGGCTATCGGGAGCTGCTGGCCTCCGGGCCGCGCAGGGCGATCACGTAGAGGTCGAACCACGGCTCGGTCTCGCCCTCGCCGCCGGGTGTGCGGCCGGCGTGCCGCCACCCCCACCGCCGGTACATCGCCTGGATCTCACGCTCGTCCGGTGCCGTGGCGAGGGTGGCCCGCTCCTCCTGCCGTCCCGCGAGCAGTTCGTCCAAGAGGCGGTGTGCAAGTCCTCTGCCACGATGTGAGGGCCGCACAGCCAAATCGATCATGGCGAACGTCCGCCGCCCCGTCTCGGCGGTGAATCCGGGAGTCGGGGCGGGGGCCAGGCCGTCCCACCAGAACGATCCGGCGGACAGCGGCGCCCCGTAGACGAATCCTCTCAGCGCGCCGTCGTGCCGCACCGTCACGGCCTCGAATCCGGGCCGGGCGAGCAGGCGCCGCATCCGGGCTCGGTAGTCACCGAGGTCGTAGCGGGGAAACGCCTCGGCGTACACCACCTCGAACTCGCCGAGCCGGTGCCGGACGGCCTCGCTGTCGAGGTGCTCGATGTCCATCGGGCCCATCAGATCACATAGTTATCGGCCAGACGGTCAAGGTGCAGGTCGGTGTTGCCGAAGGCCGGGGCCGTCTTCGCGTCCGGCGATGCCTTTCGCACTCCACCTGACCGCTTTCGGGGTTAGCGTGGAAGTCACTGCGTGCTGCCCACCCGGCGGGCGGTGTCAGGCAGCGGGTCAACCCGGGGCGAAACGGGCGAGGCGATGACCACCTTCGGCGAGAGGCTCCGTCAGCTCATAGCGGAGCACGAGATCAGTCAGCGCAAGCTCGCGCGGCTCGTCCCCTGTGATGACGGGTTCCTGTCACGCATCGCCAACGACCGCAGACGCCCCTCCCCCGAGTTGGCCGCGCGGCTGGACGAGTTACTCGACGCCGGCGGTGAACTCGCCGCGCTGCGTCCCGCCGCGCCGCCGCCGTCCGCGCCCAGGGGCGGGATCGAGGAGGAGATCGAGGCGCTGGAACTGGCGCGCCGCGTCGCCGCCAGCGAGGTCGGGGACGGCACGCTCGTGGCACTGGAGGCGGCCGTGGACGAACTGGCGTCCGCGTATGCACTGACCTCGCCGTCCGGCCTGCTGCTCCGGATCCGGCGGCACCTCGGCTACGTGTCCACGCTCATGGACGTACGCATGACACTGGCCGAGCGCCACCGCCTGACCGTGATCGGCGGCTGGCTGTCACTGCTCGCCGCGACCTGCGACATCGACCTGGGCGAAGACCTCATCGCCGCCGCGCGGCTGCGCACCGCCGCGCAGCTCGCCGAGCACGCCGACCACCCCGAAATCCTCGCGTGGGCGCTGGAGACCCGCGCGTGGCAGCAGCTCACGGACGGGAACTGCCGGGAGGCGATCCGGCTGGCGCGGGGCGCGCAGGAGGTCGCGCCCCGCACGTCGTCGGCGTTCATCCAGGCGACAGCACAGGAAGGCCGCGCGTGGGCCCGCCTTGGCGCCGGCCCGGAGACGCGCGACGCCCTGGCGCGCGTGGACCGGCTCGTGGAGCCCCTCGCGCAGCCCGACCGGCCCGAGCATCACTATCGGTACGACCCGACCAAGCGCGAGGCGTACACGGCGACCACGCTCGCATGGGTCGGGGACCCGGCGGCCGAATCGTACGCACGGGGAGTCCTGGCGCGGTTGGAGCGGCCGTCCGGCGGCCCGGCGCGGCCCCGGCGGGCGGCGTCCGCGCGGCTCGACTTGGCGCTCGCCCTGCTCGCGGGTGATCAGCCCGCGCAGGCGGCGCACACCGCGTTGGAGGCGGTGGAGAGCGGCCGGCTGGTGCCCTCGAACCACTGGCGGGTGACACAGGTGATCACGGCCGTAGAGGCGCGGGGCGTGCCGGAGGCCGCCGAACTGCACGAGGCGTACCTTGCGCTATGTGCCCCCTCGCGGCAGAGCCACGGTCCAGGCATCGGATAGACCATCCGCGAAGCAGCCGACACAGCCGTGATGAGCCGGTCGTCGCCGGCTATCGGGAGCTGCTGGCCTCCGGGCCACGCAGGGCGATCACGTAGAGGTCGAACCACGGCTCGGTCTCGCCCTCGCCGCCGGGTGTGCGGCAGGCGTGCTGCCAGCCCCACCGCCGGTACATTGCCTGGATTTCACGCTCGTTCGGTGCTGTGGCGAGCGCGGCCCGCTCTTCCTGTCGTCCCGTGAGCAGTTCCGTCCAGGAGGCGGTGTGCAAGTCCTCTGCCACGGTGTGAGGGCCGCACGGCCAGGTCGATCACCTTCACCTCGGTCACCGAACTCATCGACGTCATCCGCCGCTACACCGACGCCTACAACGACCACTCAAACCGTTCTCCTGGACCAAGACCGCCAACGAAATTCTCGAACCCACCACCCCACACCACACAAAACTTCATCACACGACATTAGTTGACAAATCAATTACTTTAATGACATTTGACATTTGATTTGACAAAGCATTCATATTGGGTAATTATTTAGCCATGAGGATCAACTATCGCGCCGCCGCCCTGGCTTCGCTCGCCGCTGGCCTCACCACCTTCACGCTCACCGGGCAGGCCATCGCTACCTCGCCCGCCAACTCCGCCGACTCGCTCAGCAGCGCTGAGCAGAAGCTGCTCACATCCGGAAAGCCAATCGATGTGGTGATCAACCCCACCAACGGCGCGCTCCTGTCGGTTACCCCACAGGCCGATATTCACTCGGCGATCGGTAACCACAACTACTGCAACTCTGGGGACGGCTGCTACCTGTCGGGCAGAACGCCCTACGCGCACCAGGGGTTCTACGGGTCGGCGGGGACTTACCGAGGCTCCTGGCCCTACCGATCGGGCTACAACACCGGCAGGTACACCGCATCGGCCTGCTGGACCCAGGCCTGCTCCCAGAGGGCTCTCCCCCCGAACACTCATGCCACCTTCAACGGAGCGCTGGTGACCGGGACATCATTCACTATCCATTAGGGAGCAAACGTCTGAGCCGTCATGCCCCCGTGGTAGCGTCAGCCACATGATCATAGGGATGAGGACGCTGACCGCCACTCTGACTACTGTGAGTATGTCCGTCCTGGCACTCGCAAGCTCGGTCTCTGCGGAGCCTGCCCCATCAAACCCGCAGCCACCTTTGCCCAGAGCCGAACAGAAACTACTGGACTCGGGCACACCGACCAACGTGGTTATCGATCCCGAAAACGGTCAGGTGCTATCGGTTACTCCGCGAAACGGTTCGCTACATTGACATAGTTATGACCGTCTCACTGACTGGTCGCGAAGGAGGATGCGAGGAGCGCCCACATGGGCTCCTCCAGCAAGAGCCCCCTACTCTTAGGACAATGTCCTCGGAGTAGGGGGCTCTTGCTGGCTGAATTCACTGTTATCCAGCCCCTCCCGGGCCGCAGCCCAACAATCACAGTTCCGATGCTGGTTGCCCCTTCCTCCCCTACAGGTCGGGGACATGCCGGGCCTGTTCTTGGCGAGTAGCATCCCGACTGGAGTCCACTGTTACGCGCCCGCGCCGAGGCCGGCGCCCGCGTGCGACTCCTGATCGGCGCCCCACAGGGCGCCCAGTTCGCGGCGCGAGACACCGAGAAGTCCATCGGCGGCGGCAACGCCGGACGGGTCACCACGGTGCTGAACCACTACCGGGCCGGGTGGGTGCTCCTGCTGCGCCGCGCTGACAACGACCTGTGGACGATCCCGACCGGCGAACTGAAGCGGGGCGAGACGAGGTCCGGTGGGTCGAGCCGGGCGAACTCGACGGCTACGAGATCCACCCCGCGCTACGACGACGCATTCGCCACGGTCTCAGCGGGACCGGCCCACACGTGGACTAGCTGTGTACTGCTCCGTGGCGGTCCCAGTGGGGCTGACCGCGCTGCCGGAAATTGTCGGCACAATGGGGCCCCGCCGAAACACCCGGCCGGGTTGGTCCGGCCGGGCGTCTTTGTGTTCTATAGGTTCAGGTCGGCGGCCAGGTGGTCTAGGTGCAGGTCGGCGTCACCGAAGGCCAGGGACGTGGTCATCGCGTGTTCGGAGAACAGGTGCAGGTCGTGTTCCTTCGTGAAGCCGATCGCGCCGTGTACCTGGTGGCCCAGGGCACATACGCGTTCGTATGCCTCGCTCACCCACGCCTTGGCCATCGCCACTTCTTGCGCGGCGTCCCGGTTCGCCGACAGCAGCCAGATCGCCTCGTAGGCGATGAACCGGGAACCGAGCACGTCGATCGCCATGTTCGCGCAGTGGTGCTGGACGGCCTGGAACGACCCGATGGCCCGGCCGAACTGCTCGCGTTCCGTCGCGTACTGCACCGTCATGTCGAGGACGCGTTGCGCCGCGCCCACCATCTCCGCGCAGGTCGCGGCGGCCCCGAACAGGGAGATCGCCTCGGCGGCGGCCGGTCCGAGGGCATGGTCCTCCGGCACGTGGACCCCGGCCAGCTCGGCGTGGCACGGACGGCCGGGGCCGATCGTCTCCAGCGGCTGGAGCGTGACGTCCGAGGCGTCCACCCAGAAGGCGTGCGGGTCATCGTCGAGCCGGGCCACCACCAGGATGTTCTCGGCGGAGGCGGCGAACGGGACGAAGGTGGCGGTCCCGTCCAGGACGAAGCCGTCGCCGTCGCGTGTGGCGGCCGGTCCCTCGCCGGGGCGGTCCCAGGGAAGCGGTGTGGCGGTTACGACCTGGCCGTCCGCGATGGCGCTCAGCCACCGTTCCTTCTGGCCGGACGTGCCGAAACGGGCCACCGGCATCCCGCAGCAGGCCACCGACGCCGGCAGCGGGCTCGGGACCTGCGCGTATCCGAGCTGTTCGAACAGCAGGCACACGTCCAGGAAGTCGCCGCCCACGCCGCCGTGCTCCTCGGGGAACGCGAGGCCCGTCCAGCCGAGTTCCACCATCTCCTTCCAGAGCGCGGCGGAGTAGCCGGCCGGGTCGCCGTCCACCGCCCGCGCCCCGGCGGTCTCCGCCCTGGCCGCGAGGACCTCGCGGGCGGTGGAGGCGATCAGCTCCTGCTCCTCGGTCAGGCTCAGGTTCATCGCGGCGGCACCTTGTCGGAGCGGACCCACACGCCGGGCCGTTCCTCCCAGAACAGCTGGACGAGGACGCCGCCGGTGTGCTTCGGGTGGATGAACGTGTCCCGCCACGCCGCGCCGTCGGTGCTGCCCTCGTTCTCCCCGAAGGTCGGCGTGCCGTGGTGCTCGCACGCGGCCATCGCCCGGTCCCAGTCGGCCACCTCGAACGTGACGTGGTGGGCGCCGGGGCCGCCCCGGTCGAGGAACCGCGCGATGAACGAGTCCTCGCCGCGCGGCATGATCACTTCCCAGCAGATCGCGGAGCCGGGGATGTTGAGCACGAGGTCCGCCATGTCGGGGTGTTCGTCGTCCGGCGTCCGCCAGACCTGCACGAACCCGGCCAGGTCGTGGTACCAGCGGGCGAGCGCGTCGCGGTCGTGGAACGCCTGGCAGATGTGGTCGAGCGCCACGATGCCGAGGGACGGCCCCTCCGGCTCGCCCGGCTCCACGCTGGAGGCGGCCGAATCGCCGCACATGTCCAGGCTGCCTGGTCCCCGGAACCGCCACAGCACGCCCGGACCGTGCTCGGGCGGGCTCAGCGGCGCCTCCAGCCAGCGTCCGCGCGGCCCCTCGGCCGGCTTGATGCCGCGCGCCTCAAGGTCCGCGCGGACGGTTTCGAGATCGGGTACCTCGGCGCCGACGTGGTGCAGCCCGGGACGTCCGCCGTGCTCGTCCAGGAAGGTCTGCAACGGCCCGTCGCCCGTGGGCGCCACCACCTCCCATGCCTGGCCGTGGCTGCCGGGGATCTCCAGCCGGGCGCCGCGCACGCCCTCGCCCGGATCGTCCCAGCTCCGGACGCGCCGGAACCCGAACAGCCCCTCCAGCAGCGCGACCTGCCCGCCGAGGTCGGGGGTCACCTGCGCGACATGATCGATGCGGTAGATCTGCACGGGTCCTCCTAGCTCGGGTGCGGCTCGATCCAGTCGTAGCCACAGGTGACGAGTTCCTTGACCAGGCGCAGGTTGTAGCGGTTCATCGCCGCGATCCGCGCGGCCAGCTCACCGATCCGCTTGTCGAACTCGTCCGCCGGATACACGTCGTTGACCAGGCCGAGTTGCAGGGCGCGGTCGGCGTCGATGCGGGCGCCGGTGAACAGCAGTTCCTTGGCGCGGGCCTTGCCGATCCGTTCCGGCAGCCGCTTCACCCCGCCCCAGCCGGGCGCCGACCCGCCGAACTCGGGCTGGTCGGGGTCGCCGTCCTCGGTCATCTTCGGCCGGTACGGCGGACGCGCCGACAGGGTGATCTCGACGAGGCCCATCTTCGCGTCGTCGGAGGCGATGATGAAGTCCGCGGCGAGCGCCAGCTCCAGGCCGCCGCCGACCGCGTACCCGTGCACGGCCGCGATCACCGGCACCGACAGCCGTTCCATCATCGCGAACGTCTTCTCGCCGAGCCGGCCCTGCTCGATCCGTTCGCGCGGGGTCAGCTTCTCCGACCAGGCCAGGTCCATCCCGGCGCAGAACGCGCGCTCCCCGGCGCCGCGCAGCACCACCACGCAGACGTCCTCGTCGTCGTCCACCCGGCGGAAGATGTCGCGCAGCTCCGTCATCGTGGTCGGGGTCAGCGCGTTGAGCTTCTCCGGCCGGTTCAGCGTCAGCCAGGCGACTCGTTCCTCGATCCGCAGGTCGACGGTCTCGTAGGCGTTCTCGTCGGGCATACGGGTTCGCTCCTCCCTGTGGGGTGAACTGCGAAGTGATCAGCCGCGGGGCAGGTTCAGGCCCCGGGTGGCGATGACGTTGCGCTGGATCTCGGTGGTGCCGCCGAGGAACGTGGACGCCACCGAGTCCCGGCACATGTGGGTGAACGCGGCGCCCAGGGGAGCCCCTTCACGCTCCCAGAGTGCGGCGGACCGGCCGAACGCCCGCGCGCCGGTGCGGGCGAGCCGCTGGTGCAGCTCGGCGCCGAACAACTGGTTGACGGACGCCTCGAAACCGGGTTCTTCCCCCGCCGCCTGCCTCGACACCGTGTAGCGGGCCAGGTTGTACAGGACGCGGATCTCCGTCCGCCGGCGCGCGATCTCCCGCCGCAGCGCGGGCGTGCTGCGCGCGAACCGCCGCCCCTCCGGCGACCGCAGATAGGTCACCAGTTCGGCGAGCGCCTGCTCGTACTTGATCGTGGCGCCGATCCCGGCCCGCTCGAAGCCCAGCGCGGACATCGCCACGTACCAGCCGCGGTTCTCCTCCCCGACCCGGTTCTCCACCGGCACCCGGACGCCCTCGAAGAAGATCTCGCAGAACGGCGCCGCGCCCCGGATGTCGGTGATGGGACGGATCGTCACCCCGGGCGCGTCCGCCTCGACGAGCAGGAACGTGATGCCGCGATGCGGGCGGTCGGCGCCGGTGTCGGTGCGGACCAGGACGAACAGCCAGTCGGCGTACTGGCCGAGGGACGTCCACACCTTCTGGCCGTCCACGACGTAGACGTCCCCGTCCCGGACGGCCCGCGTGCGCAGCGACGCCAGGTCGGAGCCCGACCCGGGCTCGGAGAAGCCCTGCGCCCACGTCGCCCGGCCGGTCGCGATCGGCGGCAGATGGGCCGCCTTCTGCTCGTCGGTGCCGTGCACCAGCAGCGTCGGGCCGAGGAGGAACGCGCCGATGCCGTTCACCGTCGGCACCCGCGCCCGCATCATCTCCTCGTGCAGGACGAACTCCTCCAGCGGCGTCAGCCCGGCACCGCCGTACTCGGCGGGCCAGTGCGGCGCGATCCAGCCGCGCTCGGCCAGCGCCGCCGCCCAGGCCCGCGCGCCCTCGCGCCGCCCCGGATCGTCGGCGACCCGGTCGACGGGCCAGTTGTAGCCCGCGACGTCCTCGGGTTCGAGGCTCTGCTCCTCGCCCGCGGCCGGACGGTAGGACGCGGGGAACCGCTCCTTGACGAAGGCCCGGACCTCCTCGCGGAAGGCGGCCTGCTCCGGCGTGTCGTCCCAGTTCACCGGCCGTTCGCCTCCCGGTCCCAGGTCGTCTCGGTGATCCCGGACTCGCCCTGCGCCCGCAGCCGGTACTTGGCGACCTTGTCGGTGGGCGTGCGCGGCAGGGCGTCCACGAACTCGACGTAGCGCGGCACCATCGAGCGCGGCAGCCGCTCCTCGCAGTACGCCACCAGTTCCTCCGGGTCCAGGCCGGTGTCGGGTTGCACGACGACCGACACCTTGATGTCCTCGTCCTCAAGCTCGGAGGGGACGCCGATCGCGGCGCACTCCAGCACCGCCGGATGCCGGTTGATCTCCGTCTCCAGGTCGAAGGCCGAGATGTTCTCCCCGCGCCGGCGGATGGCGTCCTTCATCCGGTCGAGGAAGTAGAAGTACCCGTCGTCGTCACGCCATACCCGGTCCCCGGTGTGGAACCACATGTTCCGGAAGCAGTGGGTCGTCGCCTCCCAGCTGCCGTAGTAGCCGGTCGTGAGGACGAACGGCTGTTTCGGCCGCAGCACCAGCTCGCCCGGCTCGCCCGGCCCGACCTCGCGGTCCTGCTCGTCCACGACGGCGACGTGGAACCGCTCGTCGTGCGCCTGCCCGCACGACCCGACCCGCCACTCCCCGTACGGGCTGCCGGTCGCGATGCCCGCCTCGGTGCTGGTGTAGGTCTCCACGGACCGGACGCCGAACCGTTCCCTGAGCGGCTCATCGAGGTTCGATTTGCCCATGTAGAACGTCTCCAGCCGGTGGTCGCGGTCACGCGACGTCGGCGGCCGGTTCAGCAGGATCGGGATCATCGAGAACACGCTCATGCAGACCTGCGCGTCGAAGCGGCGCACGTCGTCCCAGAACCTGGACGCGCTGAACCGCTCGACGATCGCGATCGAGCCGCCGCCGAGCAGGGCGGAGAGCATCCCGTCCCACAGCGCCGCCGCGTGGAACAGCGGCAGCGGGCAGTAGATCGTCTTGCCCCATCGGTCGAGGAAGTCGAGGGAGTCATACGCGCAGGTCAGCGCGAGTGCGTGCGGGACCATCGCGCCCTTGGACGGACCGGTCGTCCCGGACGTGTACATGATCGCCTGCATGTCGCCGAAGCCGACCTCGACGTCGACGGTGCCGCCCTCGTCCGGCAGGGTGTTCAGCTCCCGGGCGGGCTTGCCGAGCCGGTCGAGCAGCACCCCGGCCGAGGCGGCGTCCCGCACCAGGACCCCGCCGAGCCTCGGCAGCCGCCCGGCGACCTCCACGATCCGTTCGGCGTACGGCCCGTCGATGATGAGCCGGCCGGAGTCGGAGCTGTCGAGGACGTGCCGCAGCAACTCACCCCGGTACGCGATGTTGATCGGCACGGCGACCGCGCCGAGCCGCGCCAGCGCGAAGATGAGGTGGACGAAGTCGGCGCAGTTGGGCAGCATCACGCCCACGTGGTCGCCGCGTCCGATGCCGGCCCCGGACAGGGCGCGGGCCAGCCGGTCGGCGGCGGCGTCCACCTCGCCGTAGGTGACCTCGCCGTCCCGGAACTTGAGGAACGTCTGTCTTCGGTGAACCTGCGCCTGTGACCGGAGGACGTCCCCGAGGACGAAGCTCTCCAGCGTCTCCTTGCGCATCCGGACCCTCCGCTGTCGCTGCGTTGGCCTGCGTCGTCGGTGGCTGGGCGGCTAGATGGCGGTACGGCGGAATCAGCTGGGAGCGATCCGCAACCCGGACAATGCCTTGAATAGAGGAACACGAAACACCAGACACGGCAACAGTGACGAAAAGGGTATAAAGATGTTCTAAGAGATGTTTATTGGGACAGATGTCGATTGCTGCGCCCAGGCCACAGGCCGGTGTGGACCTCGGCCGTCACATCGCGGAAGCCGGCGTCCAGCAGCAGGTTGCGGTACCGGCGAGCCGAGCGCGGACCGGCGATCTGGTCGGCGCGGGCGTGCACGATGGCGCGGGTGAGAGCCGGGCCGCCGGAGTCGATGACGAAGGTGTCCCAGTCCTGGCCGACGAGGACGATCCGTCCACCGGGCGCGAGCAGGGCATATAGGAGCGGATCCGCAGTTCCCCGGCACCTGGCAGGCGCTCGACCGCGTCGAGCATCGCGATGAGGTTCTCCGTAGTCATGGACGCCAGGATCCGGCTTAATGTCGACATGAAGTCAAGCGAGATGAGCATCGGGGATCTCGCCGCACGCTTCGGCCTGGCCGCGCACGTCCTGCGGCACTGGGAGTCGATGGGGCTGCTCGCCCCCGCACGCGACCCGGCCGGCCGCCGCCGCTACACCGCCGCCGACATCACGCGCGTCGCCGCCATCCTGCGCGCCAAGGAGGCGGGGCTCTCCCTCGAAGCCATCGGCGTCCTGGCCGCCGGCGCCGGCCCGGCGCGGCAGCGCGACATCCTGAGCCGGGAGGCCGAGGCACTGCGCCGCCGCATCACGGCAGCGCAGGCGTCCCTGGAACTCATCGAATGCGCCCTCGGCTGCGACCACGCGGACATCACCGAATGCGCGCACTTCAAGCAGGCGGTGGCGGACCGCATCGGCACCGCCGCCGCCTCGCCGTCTCACCGCCTCGGCGGTAAGCCGATGTGATCACACGTGCGGCTCTGCCGACCGTCGTGACCGGTGAATCTCCTGCCGAGAGATTCACCGGTCACACCGGGAGCGGGTCCGCGCGGGGCTCAGGAGTGGGCGAGCAGCGGCTCGGCGCTCCCGGCGTCCTCGGCGGCGGCCTGGGGCCGCGGGCGGGGGGTGTTCATAAGGACGGCGACGATCAGCGCGCCGGCCGCCAGGATGCCCGCCGCCCAGGTGCCGGCCGTCCCGAAGCCCTCCACCACGGCCTGCTTGGCGATGGCGGGACTCCTGCCGTGCGAGGCCAGGTAGTCCGCGGTCGCGCTGGTGGCGATGGTGTTGAGCAGCGCGATACCGACCGAACTGCCGACCTGCTGCGCGGTGTTGACGCTCGCCGAGGCCACCCCCGCGTCTCCCTGGCCGACGCCGCGGGTGGCGTAGTTCATGGCCACCGGCATGATCATGCCCGCCCCGAAACCGACCAGGAGCTGCACGACCAGCACGCCGCCCGCGTAGCCGGTGCCGGCGTCCAGGGTGAGCATCCACAGCATCCCGGCGGCGCCGATCAGCATGCCCGGGACGATCAGCGCCCGCGGCGGGAGCTTGGGCAGCAGCCGGGTGGCGAGCCCGCCGGCCGACACCAGGACCGCCACGGTCATCGGGAGGAAGGCCACACCGGTCTTGATCGGCGAGTATCCCTTGACGACCTGCATGTAGTAGGTCATGAACAGGAACGCCCCGAACATGCCGATGGCGGTCAGGCCCACGGCCAGGTAGGCGGCGCCGCGGGTGCGGTCGGCGACCACACGCGGCGGCAGCAGCGGCTGCGGCACCCTGCTCTCGACGAAGGCGAACGCGGCGAGCAGCACGACGCCGGCGGCCAGCAGGCCGGTGACCGTCACCGAGCCCCAGCCGTCGGACTCGGCCCTGCCGGTGGCGTACACGATCGCGACCAGCCCGCCGGTGACCAGCAGCACGCCGGGGATGTCGAACCGGGCCCTGCCCTCGTGCCGCGACTCGGCCAGCACCGCGTACCCGCCGACCGCCGCGACCAGGGCGATCGGGATGTTGATGTACAGGCACCAGCGCCAGTCCAGGTAGTCGGTCAGCGCCCCGCCGGCCAGCAGCCCGAGCGCGCCGCCCGCGGCGGAGATGGCACCCCAGACCCCGAACGCCTTGGCACGGTCCTTGGGCTCGGTGAACGTCACCGTCAGCAGCGACAGCGCGGACGGCCCGAGCAGCGCACCGAACCCGCCCTGCAGGGCACGCGCGATCAGCAGCAACTCGAAGCCGGACGCCGCGCCGCCCAGCGCCGACGCGCCGGCGAAGCCGAGCAGCGCGATCAGGAAGGTCCGCTTGCGTCCGGTGTAGTCGGCGATCCGGCCGCCGAGCAGCAGCAGGCCGCCGAACGCGAGCGTGTACGCGGTGATGATCCACTGCCGGTCGCCGTCGGAGATCCCCAGGTCCCGCTGGAGCGACGGCAGCGCGATGTTCACGACGGTGGCATCCAGAATGATCATGAGCTGGGCCAACCCGATGAAGAACAGCGCGGTCCAGCGGCGCGAAGTGCCCCCCGGGGCCTGCGCCTTCGTGGTCGCCATGAGTTCGTCCTCACTCCTGGTGTCGCGTGCCGCCCGGATCGTCCGCGCGGCGTCCTGACGAACACGAGATGCCGGGGACCCGCTCCTTGTGACAGCGCGGCCCTGTGACGTGCACCACCGATCCCGGATGTCACAAAGCGGCGCGGACCGGCGTCTTGTGCGTGTGGCACTGTCGAGAGCGAACGGGCGGGGACGGGCATGAGCGACCGAGCAGCGGACACGGCCGGTGACCGCATGGACCCCGCCACCGAGGCGTTCATCGCCCACCGCAACCTGCTGTTCACCGTCGCCTACGAGATGCTCGGCTCGGCCGCCGACGCCGAAGACGTCCTGCAGGAAACCTGGATGCGCTGGGCGGGCGTCGACCTCGGCACCGTGCGGGATCAGCGCGCGTACCTGGTCCAGATCACCACCCGCCAGGCACTGACCCGGCTGCGCACCCTCGGCCGCCGCAAGGAGACCTACGTCGGCCCCTGGCTGCCCGAACCGCTGCTGACCACACCCGACGTGGCCGAGGACGTCGAACTGGCCGACAAGGTCTCGATGGCGATGCTGCTGGTCCTGGAGACGCTCACGCCGACCGAACGGGCGGTGTTCGTGCTGCGCGAGGTGTTCGACCTCGCCTACGACGAGATCGCCGAGGCCGTCGACAAGAGCCCCGCCGCGGTCCGCCAGATCGCCCACCGGGCACGCTCGCACGTCGCCGCGCGCCGGCCGCGCGACGCCGTCTCCTCGGCCGAGACCCGGGCCGCGCTCCATGCCTTCCAGCGGGCGCTCGAAACCGGCGACCTGCAGAACCTGCTCGACACCCTCGCGCCGAACGTCGTCCTTCTGTCCGACGGCGGCGGACTCAAGCAGGCCCTGACGCGGCCCGTCGTGGGGGCCCACAGGGTCGCCCGCCTGGTGACCACCGGCCTCAAGCGGATCGAGGCCGAGACGTCGTTCGAGCCGGTCCAGGTCAACGGCAACCCGGGGCTCATCGTGCGGCTCAACGGAGAGACCGACACCATCATGGCGGTGCGGGTCGAGAACGGCCTCATCACCGGCCTCTACTTCGTCCGCAACCCCGACAAACTGTCACACGTGGAGCAGGAGACCACCCTGAGCCGCTGAGCCCGAAACACCACCTCACGCGCCCCTGGGATGGGTGTCGGGGAGGATGTGCCAGGAGTGACCGGCCTCCGGGCCACACTTCCAGCCGCCACCAGGGACCGCGCGGACACGCCGTCCCGGAGAGCGTCGCCCAGTTCGGTCAGCCGACTGGCGGCGTAAGCTGCCTGCTCAACCGCCCAGCGAGCACACCGCTCGCCGCTCCCACCGGTAAAGCCGCCCGGCCCGCTCCTGCGCGACCAAGCCCCGGAGTCCTAGCTCGGACACCAGCCCACAAGAACCGCTCTGAAAGCCTTCGGCGGGAGGGCGAGGCTCGGGACGGCGCGGGCGGATGGGTTACTTCGCGTCGTGCGGGCGGGGGTGCGGGGGGCGGTGGTACTCGGTCAGGACGGTGAGTAGGCGGGTGAGTTCGTCCTTCTGGCCGGGGGTGAGGGGGGCGAGGAGCTCACGCTGGGCGTCGGTGACGAGCGCGTCGAGGCGCTCCAGGCGGCGGTGGCCGGCGAGGGTGAGGGTGATGACGTTGCGGCGGCGGTCGGCGGGGTCGGGTTCGCGGCGGATGTATTCGGCGTCGGCAAGCTCGTTGAGAACGGCGACCATGTCGCTGCGGTAGATGCCGGTGCGGCGGCTGAGTTCGGCCTGGCTGGCGGCACCGGCCTCGGCGAGCGCGGCCAGCACGGCGAAGTGCCACTTGCGAGCGCCTTCGGCGGCCAGGCGCTCGCTGACGAGGCGGTCGGCGGCGACCGCGGCCCCCGCGAGCAGGCGGCTGGGGATGGCGCGCAGCCGGGCCGGAGTGGGTTCGGGGGTCGGGCTCATGGGGGTTTTCCTCCACCTCTTGCGTTCGTGTCACTAACAGTCTAGCTTCGTTAGTGACACGAACGTTCGAACTTCGAACGAATTTCCCTGGAGTGAAGACCATGATCAAGCCGTTCCGCATCGACATCCCCCAAGCCGACCTCGACGACCTGGCCGACCGGCTCTCCCGCACCCGTTGGCCCAACGAGGTCGCCGGCGCCGGGTGGGACTACGGCTTCCCGCTGGCTCGGCTGAAGGGGCTTGCCGAGTACTGGCGCACCGGCTACGACTGGCGTGCGCAAGAGGCCAAGCTGAACGAACTTCCGCACTTCACCACCGAGATCGACGGCCAGAACATCCACTTCGTCCACATACGGTCCTCGAAGCCGGATGCGCTCGCGCTGATCCTCACCCACGGCTGGCCCGGTTCGTTCCTGGAGTTTCTCGACGTGATCGAGCCGCTGTCGCGCGACTTCCACCTGGTGATTCCGTCCATCCCGGGTTTCGGTTTCTCCGGGCCGACCCATGAGCGCGGCTGGGATATCGTCCGGGTCGCGCGGGCCTGGGCTGAGCTGATGCGCCGTCTCGGGTACGAGCGCTATGGCGCGCAGGGGGGCGACTTCGGCGCGGGCATCTCGATGGCGCTCGGCGCGGTCGCACCCGAACAGGTCGTCGGGGTGCACGTCAACTACCTGCCGACCCGGCCGGTCCCGGACGCCGACGTTGAACTGTCGGAAACGGATGAAGCTCGGCTGGACAAGGTCCGGCAGATGATGGCGAATCGTCCGCCGTACCAGGCTCTGCAGGCGCTCACCCCGCAGACCATCGGCTACGCACTGACCGACTCGCCGGTTGGCCAGTTGGTCTGGATCGCCGAGCGCTTCGCGCAGTGGACCGACCCTCGCTCGCAGATCAGTGACGAGCGGATGCTCACCGACATCTCGCTGTACTGGCTGACCGCCACCGCGGCTTCCTCGGCGCGGCTGACCCGCGAGACTCCACGGCGGATCGAGCCGTGCCCGGTACCGGTCGGCGTGGCGGTGTTCGCCCATGACATCACGCAGTCGGTGCGACCGCTGGCCGAGCGGCTGTACGACATCAGGCACTGGTCGGAGTTCGAACGCGGCGGCCACTTCGCCGCGATGGAGGTACCGGAGCTGCTCGCCGAGGACGTCCGGGACTTCTTCCTCACCCACATCAAGTGACACGAACGTTAGCTAGTCGAACTACTTGTGGAGACCATCATGACCAGCACCGAAACCCTGATCCGCGCACTCGCTGACCGCGCCGAACTTGCCGACCTGGTCGCCCGCCACAGCTTGTGGATCGACGAGGGCCGCTACGGCGAGACCGACCGGCTCTTCACCGAGGATGTCGTCGTCAAGTCCCCGCGCGGGGAGGCCCACGGCATCGGAGCGCTCATTGAACTCGTGTGCTCGGGCCACGACACGTACGTCCGCACCCTGCACAGCAAGTCCAATCTCATCATCGAGGTCGACGGCGAGACCGCCACGGTGCGGGCCCACGACATCGCCGTGTTCGTCATCGACGACAACGCCGAGGCCCTCGCGGCTGGGTTCCACCACTACGGGGCGCGCCGCACCGAGGACGGCTGGCGCTTCGACCGCCTCGTAGTCACCCCGGTCGCACTGACCGAAGCCCTCGACCGGGCCCTCTAGAAGACACTGCTGGCCGCGAACTCCCGGGAACCCCGGAGCTTCGCGGCCAACAGGCCGTTCGTTCACCGAGTCCAGCTGCACCGTCGCGCCCTGGCACCGACACAGCCAATGGGTGACAGTGCCTCTCCCATGGCTCTGCCGGATGGGCGTGAGCGGCAGCCCGCGAGGTTCGGGGGTGGGGTACGGCAGCGCTCGGCGCCAGGTCGAGCCACTTGTCCACCTCCAGCCGGAATGTGCCATAGGGATTGATGTTGGACCAGAACAGGGCGGTCAGGCCGCGCCGGTCCTCGTCGGTGAGCTTCTTCGCTCACGCCGGTTCGGCGAGCACCCGCTGGACGAGCAGCGTGTTGACGTGCACGAGCGCGGACTGCAGCAGGTGGAGCGCAAGCATCGACGTCTCGGCGTGCTCCTTGTCCGGGCCGGTCAGGGCGCCATCCTTGCCGTAGCGCAGCACAGTGTTGGCGCTGTTCCAGTTCTCGACGACCTGGAGGCCGCCGCGGGTGAAGCGCCGCAGGACCTGCGAGGACCGGGACCCGAACTTCTTCGAGTCCGACGCACACGCCGTGCCGCGGCCCCACCATGCGGTGTCGCGGGCCGCGAAGGTGGCGTTCACCAGCTTGCGCACGGCGGCCCGCAGGTTGTCGACGGTGATGAAGTGCCGGCGCACGTGCCGCAGCGCCGCTTCGCTCTCGCCGTGCTCGCCGGTCGCCACGATGGCGCGAATGCCCATGTTGGTGCCCAGCGCGAACAGCGCGAGCAACAGGCGGCGCTGGAGGACGGCACGGTCGATGCGCTCATACGCGGCGACCGAAGCGAATTCTTCGGTGAAGCCGGTGAGGAAGTCGGCGTTCTTCAGCACGTCCAGCAGGTCGAGCACGCCCCAGCGTCGCATGACCTCGTCCTTGAGTGCCTGGAGCCCGGTGGGCTCTTCCAGCGGCTCCAGTTTCGGCACGCTGATCCACGGCTCGCCGTGGCGGCTGGTCACCCGCACCCCGCCCGCCGAGCCGTCCGCCAATGCGGCCGTGAGCCGGTCCAGGCCGGCGGTCATCCACTGCTTCAGGTCTGCGATGAACGCCTCGCCATCCGCTTCGAGGAGGTGGTCCAGGCGTTTGGCGAGTTCGGGGGACGGGCGCTTGCGGCCGTTGGCGATCTTCGACAGGTGGCCGTCGTCGCACGGGACGAGCTTGGCCAGCTTGCGTTGACTGATCTGCCGCTCGGCCATGAGCGCACGTAACTTCTCACCGAAGGTCGCCATCGTCTCACCCGGTTCACCCCGCCTCGGCCCACTGTCCATGCCGCCCATCAGGCGACTTCCCGACGCAGATGACGGCGAACGGCCCCCGCCATGTCAACGACCGTCGAGGGAGCGTCCGCGCACACGATCCGGCTGGCGACCCTGCGCAGCAGGTTCGTCGTGCGCGCCGAGTTCACCTCCGGCATGATGCCCGCGACCTCCGCCAAGACCGGCTCCACCTCCCGCCAAGCGCCCACGTGCGTGAGTGCGTTGAGCAGGTGAGCCAGGTCGTTGTATCGGGCCCGCCGGTAGCCGACGCGAAGCTCCGCCGCCTCCCGCAGCAGCGGCACCGCCGCTTCCCACTCGCCGAGATCGGCGTGCGCCATGCCGGTGTGCCAGAGCACCTCGGCGTCGGTGACCCACCACGTCCAGGACGGGTCCCGCGCGGTGACACCATCCAGCAGGGCCGACCGTGCCCTGCCCAGAGCGGCGAACGCCTCACCCGCCCGGCCTAGCTGGGCGAGCGCGCGCCCCTCGCGGATGGTGAGCAGTGCCGCACCTCTGGGCGGCAGCCTTGTGCCCAGGAGTCCCCGGGTGATCCGCACCGCCTCGGCCGGTCGGTGCTGGTGAACCGCCTGCATCGCCAGATGTGTCAGCTCGAACAGCTCCATGTCGCGGTCCCCGGCCTGCCGCGACAGCATCAGCGCCTCATGGACGACCCACCGGGAAACATCCTGCCGGTCGGCGTCATAGGCCAGCCATGCGGCGACCTCACCCGCCTCCCCTGCCGCCGCGATCAGGTCACGTTCGACGGCAGGAACGTAAGCACCTGCGCCAAGCCTGTCGTGGGCGGCACGGAAGGCGCGCAACGCCATCGGGAGGAGGTCGTTGCCACCATGCTCGGTGTCGAGACGGATGAGCGCCTGGCTGGTGTGGCGGACGGATGCGACGAAGGCGGCGTCGGCGGGCCGACCATCGAGGCCAAGCGGGTGGTCACCGGCCAGCCCCAGGGGCACACCGACCTGTCCCGCTACGTCTTCCGGCTCCTGCCGGGGCGGTCGCCGTGGACACAGCGCGGCAAGCGCACCCCGCGCGTCGAGGAGGTCGTCGAGACGCGCGGCGAGTTCGGGGGACGGGCGCTTGCGGCCGTTGGCGATCTTCGACAGGTGCCCGTCGTCGCACGGGACGAGCTTGGCCAGCTTGCGCTGGCTGATCTGCCGCTCGGCCATGAGCGCACGCAACTTCCCACCGAAGGTCGCCATCGCCCCATCATTTCGCCCTGACTTGACCCACTGTCCATATTGGCTGCACGGAGAGTCAGCAGGCAATGTCTTAAACGCCAGCCCTGACTGCGGTCAAGTGGGGGGCGGAAGGTGTCGCAGACACGAATGCGGCCCCGGCCGGCGGGCGAACGCCGGGGGTTCCGGGGCCTGACCGGAAGCAGGTCCGGCTGTGAGCAAGGTATCGAATTCTGTGGCGGGCGTATCGACCGCCCTGGAGGCCCTGACGGGGCTGCGCTCCGACTTCCCCGACTGGGTGTTCCACCACGGCGTCCCCGACGCCATCGACCTGGCGTGGGAGGCCAAGCGGATGCCGTTCCGGTACCCGAGCGGCGGCGGGGTCTCGTGGGTGCGCGCCGCGTCGGCCGAGCGGCTCCGCGAACTCCTGGACGCCACCGCCGAGATCGAGTCGTGATCGCCGATACCAGGGTGGACGTCCCGCCCGTCATTCTCCCGCCGCCGATCCCGGAGCACATCGTGCATTGGCACGGCAGGGTCACCGGGAGCTGGTGGGCCGTGCTGCCCGGACGGCAGGGACCCAGCCTGATCGAGGCGGTGAGCGAGGAGCAGCTCGCGGCGATGGTCGACTGGCACCTGCGGGTCGCGTCCCAATGAACCGGGGACGGCACCTCGCCGTCCCCACCCAGAAGGCGCGGGCATCCGGCCCGCGCAGCGGCCGGGCCGGCTCTGGTAGGTCACGCCCGGCCGCCCCGCCGCGCGGCCCTCACCCCCTGGAGTGCCGCGCGGCGGGCACCCCCAGCCGGGGCGGGTCTCGTGGTTCCCGTCATGGACGGCCACCGATCCGGCCGCCGTCGATCTGTTCTGCCGCTTGTTCGCCGACAAGTGGGACGTCAATCTCCGCGGCAACCGCGCCGTCTGGGCGGTCGAGCACGCCGCCGCCGCGCGCCGGTGGGCCGATCATCGACTTGGATAGACCGTGCTCACCTGGACGAGAACGCGCGGCGGTAAGTGCTCGGGGGAACGCCGACGACGCGCGTGAAGTGGTGGCGGAGGTTCGCCGGGCTGCCCAGGCCGGAGCGTTCCGCGATCTGGCCGATGGGCAGGGACGTGGTCTCCAGCAGTTCGCGGGCGTAGTCGATCCGGATGCCGCGCAGCCAGGCCATGGGCGTCGTCCCCGTCGCGGCGTGGAAGCGGCGGATCAGTGTGCGCGTGGTGACGTTGGCGTGACGCGCAAGGGCGGCGACGGTCAGCGGTTCGTGCAGCCGCCGTCGGGCCCAGTCGAGGAGGGGGCCGATGTCCTCCGCGTCATGAACGGTGGTCGCCGCGCCGATGTACTGGGCCTGCCCTCCGGGACGGTGTGCGGGCATGACGAGCCGTTTGGCGAGCGCGCTGGCAACGGCGGCGCCGTGGTCGTTGCGGACGACGTGCAGGCACAGGTCGAGCCCGGCGGTGGTGCCCGCGCTCGTCAGGACGTCGCCGTCGTCGATGTAGAGGACGGACGCGTCCACCAGCACCTCCGGGTAGCGGGCGGCCAGTTGGCCGGCGTGCATCCAGTGCGTGGTCGCCGGACGTCCGTCGAGGATCCCGGCGGCGGCGAGGACGAACGCGCCGGTGCAGAGGGAAACGATCCGGGCGCCGTTGGCGTGGGCCGCGCGTACGGCCTCGACCAGGTCGGACGGCTGGTCGTCGACGACGCTCGCACATGCCGGGACGACGACGGTGTCGGCCTCGGCGAGCACGTCCAGACCGTGCCGGGCGTCTGGGGCGAACCCGGCGGCGGTGCGGGTTCCGGGGGCGGCGCAGAGGCGGAAGTCGTACCAGGAGGGGGCGAGGCCCGGCCGCTCGTAGCCGAACACCTCGCACGGGATGGCCAACTCGAAGATCGGCACCCCCTCGGTGACGGCGACGGCGAGCGTGTGCATGTCACTAATTTAGCGATGGTGGTCATTCCTGCCACTTGGCTCGGTCCAATCCCGGGCGCGAAGATCAGGGCATGGACCGATTCCCCGTTGGACGTGACTCCTTCGCCCCTTCCCGGCCGGCCGCCGAGGCGGTGTGGCGGCACGTCATCGACCTGCTGGAAAGCGAACGCGAGCAGATCACCGGACGCGACGTCAGCGCACCGGTGGACGTCCGGGAGCTGAGGACCGCGATCGGGGCGTACGGCTTCGACCGTCCGGTCGATCCCGAAACCGTGGTCGAGGACGTCGCGGGGCTGCTGCGGGCGGCCACCGTCCACACGACCCATCCGCGCTATTTCGGGCTCTTCAATCCCGCGCCGACCCTGATGGGCGTCGTCGGTGAGACGCTCGCCGCCGCGTTCAACCCGCAGTTGGCCGCATGGTCGCACGCCCCCGCGGCGGTCGAGATCGAGGCGCATCTGCTGCGTTTCCTGGGCGGACGGCTCGGCTACCCGCCGGAAACCGTCGCCGGGTCGTTCACCAGCGGCGGTGCCGAGGCGAACCTGACCGCGGTGCTGCTGGCGCTCACGAAGAGGTGGCCGGAGTACGGCGAGAAGGGGCTGCGGGCGCTGGAGGGCCGTCCGGTCATGTACGCGTCGGCGGAGAGCCACCTGGCCTGGCTCAAGATCGCGCACGCCACCGGCATCGGGCGGGACGCCGTCCGGCTCGTCCCGTCCGGGCCCGGCCTGCGGCTGGACACGCGGGCCCTGGCCGAGCGGGTGGCCGCCGACCGCGCGGACGGCGCGCTGCCGTTCCTCGTGGTCGCGACGGCCGGGACCACGTCCGCCGGAGTCATCGACCCGCTGCACGACCTGGCCGGCTTCTGCCGCGACCTTGGCCTTTACCTGCACGTGGACGCCGCCTACGGCGGCGCGGCGGCGCTCTCCGACCGCCTGCGGCCGGCCCTGGACGGTATCGAACGCGCCGACTCGATCACGGTGGACGCCCACAAGTGGATGAGCGTCCCCATGGGGGCGGGCGCCCTCCTGTGCACCGACGCCGAGGGGCTCGCGGAGACGTTCCGGGTCACCACGTCCTACATGCCTGCGGAGGTCCCCGACACCGTGGACCCGTACACGTCCAGCCAGCAGTGGTCGCGCCGGTTCATGGGCCTCAAACTGTTCCTCAGCCTGGCCGTCGCCGGCCGCGAAGGGTACGCCGGGCAACTGGAACACGACGCCGCCCTCGCGGAGGTGCTCCGCGAAAGGCTCACCGAGACCGGCTGGGACATCGTCAACGACACCCCGCTCCCGGTCGTCTGCTTCGCCGACCCCGGCACCGCGACGTGGGAGCACCACGACGCGCTCGCCCGCGCGGTCGTCGGCGGCGGACGCGCCTGGATCAGTCCCGTCCGGCTGAACGGCCGCGCCGCGCTCCGCGCCTGCGTCATCAGCCACCGCACCACGTCCGCGGACGTCGAGGACCTCGTCCACGCCGTGAACGAGGCGCGCAAGTGACTCAGGGGACGCGGGCGACGGCGCAGAGCATGGAGACGTCCTCGACGGAGGGGGGCTTCTCCGGCGGATCCTCGGAACGCCACTCGACGACCGAGGTGATGCCCGGGGAAAGGATCTCCAGGCCGTCGAAGAAGCGGGCGAACTCCTCCCGGCTGCGCAGGCGGAACGGAACGCCGCTGCGCTCGTTCGCCTCCACGTTGGCGGCGTACTGCTCCGGTGTCAGGTGCTCGTTGGTCGCGTGGGTCATGACGAGGTGGCTGCCCGAGGGGAGCGGGGACAGCAGCCGGGCGAGGATGCCGTACGGGTCGTCGTCATCGGTGATGAAATGCATGGTCGCGACCAGCATCAGCGCCACCGGACGGGACATGTCGAGGGTGCGGCGCAATTCCGTGTTCCGCAAAATGGCGTCGGGGTCGCGCAGATCGGCCTCGATGTAGGCGGTCTTGCCCGCGGGATGGCTGGTCAGCAAGGCACGGGCGTGGACGAGGACGACCGGGTCGTTGTCGACATAGACGATCCGGGACGTGGGCTCGATCGCCTGCGCGACCTCGTGCACATTCCCGGCCGACGGGAGGCCGGTGCCGATGTCGAAGAACTGGTCGATGCCCGCCTCGCCGGCGAGGTGGGTCACCACGCGCTTGAGGAACGCGCGGTTCTCCCGCGCGGACAGCGCGACGGTCGGGAACGCGGAGGCGACCACCGCCGCCGACTCCCTGTCGGCGGCGAAATTGTCCTTGCCGCCGAGCCAGTAGTTGTACCGGCGGGACGGGTGCGCCTTCGTCGGATCGATGCCCGGCGGTACCCGCTCAGTCTCCACGGTGACCTCGATTCGTTGTCCGCCGCCCCGCGCGGCGCGGGTAGATCACGGCCCCCCATTGTGGGGGGTGAACAGCGGTTTCGCACATCTAGGTCCCCCGAAACGCCGTCCATTGTGCAATGGTAGCGGGCGTGGATCTCTTCTACAGTCCTTTCGACTTCGCCATTCAGGACGACCCTTACCCGGTGTATTCGCAGTTGCGCGAGAAGTCACCGGTCTACCGGAACGGCAATGACGACTTCTGGGCGCTGTCCCGGCACGCCGACGTCGTCGCGGCGCTGAAGGACTCGGCGCGTTTCTCCAGCAGGAACGGCCTGCGGATCGAGCCGGCGTTCTGGGGGCCGGACGCGGAGAAGTTCTTCTCGTTCGTCGCCATGGACCCGCCGAAGCACACCCGGATGCGCGGGCTCGTGGCGCGGGCGTTCACCGCGAAACGCGTCCAGGCGCTGGAGCCGCGCATCCGCGAGATCGCCCGGGACTGCCTGCGGCCCCACCTGGAGGGCGACGAGTTCGACCTGATGACCGACTTCGCCGGCCGCTTCCCCACGGACGTGATCTCCGAGCTGGTCGGGGTCCCCGAGGCCGACCGCGACAAGGTCCGTGAGCTCGGCATGGCCATCATGTACCGGGACGAGGCGGGCGGCGACCTGCCGCCGGAGGCGCTGCAGGCCATCGGCGCGCTCGTCGGCTACTACACCGAGCTGACGATCGAGCGGTCCAGGCAGCGGCGGGACGATCTGCTGTCCGGCCTGCTGGACGCGGCGGAGGGCGAGGACCGGCTCACCCCGGAGGAGATCGTCGGCGTGCTGATCCTGCTCGTCGGCGCCGGGATCGAGACCACGATGCTGACGCTCGGCAACGCCTGGCACGCCGCCTGGCGGCACCCGGAGGAGCGGGCCAAGGCGTTCGCCGGACGCGTCGGCGACTGGATCGAGGAGACCCTGCGCTGGGACCCGCCGAGCCAGGCGCTCGCCCGGACCACCACCGAGGACGTCGAGGTGCACGGCGTGACGATCCCGGCGGACGCCCGCGTCCTGCTGCTCACCGGCGCCGCCAACCGCGACCCGGACGTCTTCCCCGACCCGGAGCGGTTCGACCTGGACCGCGACACCGGCGAGTCGCTCGCGTTCGGCAACGGCCGCCACCACTGCCTCGGCATGAACCTCGGCCGGCTGGAGGCCCGCATCGCGCTCGGCGAGCTCATCGGCACGGTCGCCGATTTCGAGATCGACATCGCCGCGGCGAAGCGGGTCCGCTCGTCCAATGACCGCGGGTTCGTGTCGCTGCCCACCCGCATCACCGCGCGCCGCTGACGCGCGGTCCGGGGTCAGACGATGGGGCGGCCGGTTCTGATCCGGCGGCGGACGTCGTGGAGATAGAGGTTGAAGGGGAACTCGCGGGCGGGGCGCGGCATGACCCGGTTGGTGGTCCGCAGCAGGCGGGTGAAGCGGTCGAAGCGGCGCTGGTCGCGGGGCGTCCACGGGTAGCCGAGTTCGTCCCGGAAGGGCTGCGGCAGGAAGCCGACGGTCAGGAAGGTGTGGCAGCGGCCCAGCGGGAGCCGCACCGGGATGGGCAGGAAGCGCAGTTCGGTCAGGTCGCGCAGGTAGGTGCGGGTGACGTCGTCCATCCGCACCCTCCGCACGCCCTCCCGCCAGTACTCCTCGAAGGCGGCGCGGTCGGCGGGCCACTGCTCCGGCCTCATCTGCAGGGTGGTGCCGAACCGGGCGCCGTGCCGGTACAGCTCTTCGGCCTGCTCGGGGGTCGGTTCCCCGTAGAGGATCCGGTAGATCATCTCGGTGCCGTAGTAGAGGCACGCGGCGACCCAGAGCTGGAGTTCGGGGTCGAACGCGTTGTAGGCGACGGGTTCCCTGGCGCGGACCTGCCGGTGGGCTCGGTCGACCTCCCGGCGCATCGCCTCGCGCTCGTCCTCGGTGCCGGACATCGCGACGGCGATGTAGCTGAGCGTGGTCCGGGTGCGTTTGAGCGGATGCCTGTCGACGCGGCCGCTGTCGACGGTGCTCTCGGCCACGCCGCGCCCGACGGGGAGGCGGGCGAGCTGCATGACGACGTTCGACGCGGCGGCGGCGAGGGCCAGGCCGCTGATGGAGTCGAGGGCGACCTTCGGGGGCGTCTCCTGCGTGATCGCGGTCATGTCGGCCTCACTTCCTGGGACATAGCGGCGACTCTCGTCTCACCATGCCGATGTAAGTGAACACTTGCAAGGGCGCCCGCGGGTGGGCGCCCTCACTTGTCAGGCGTACGGGTCCTCCCTCCCCTGCACGCGGGTGGCGAACTCCTTGAAGGCGTCGAGCGCGCGCAGGTAGCCCATCGGCCCGTACGAGACGCGCGCCACCCCGGCGGCGGCCAGGTCGGCGAGGGACGACCCGGGGAAGTTGTTCGCGTTGACCGGCCCCGGCAGCCCCTTCACCAGGGCCGGGACGGCGTCCATCGGCGCGGTGATCGGGTAGACGCAGTCGGCGCCCGCCTCGAAGTACAGCCGGCCGCGCTCGATGGCGGCCTCCACCGGGTTCGGCGCCTTGGCGACGAACGTGTCGACCCGGGCGTTGATCACCAGCGCGTCGCCCGCCGCGTCCCGGACGGCGGCGAGGTACTCGGCCTGCGCCTCCGGCTCGGCCAGCTCACCGGCGTAGGTGTCCTCCAGGTTGCAGCCGGCGGCGCCGATGGCGAGGAGCCGTTCGACCAGTTCGGCGGGCTGGAGCCCGTACCCGGCCTCGGCGTCCACCGTGACGGGGACGGTCGCGGCGCGGATCACGCGTCCGGCGGCGGCGAACATCTCCGCCACCGGCGCCCCCTCGTGGTCGGGATACCCGAGCATGGCGGAGACGGCGGCGCTGGCGGTGGCGAGCGCCGGGAACCCCGCCTCCTGGACGATCTGCGCGCTGGCGGCGTCCCAGACGTTGGGCAGCAGCAGCGGATCACCGGGGCGGTGCAGCTCACGAAGGCGTGCGGCGTTGTCGGTCATCTCCTTCTCCTTCCCCCGGAGACAAGGACCAGACGGCCCGGCGGATTGTGACATCGCCCCTCGGCGGTCCCGGCGGGCCTGGGTTAGCGTCGAGGCGATCAACAGCCCGCGATGAGGGAGCGCCCATGCTGCCGTGGTCCACCGAGTTCGCCGGACGCCTGGAAGAGCACGCCGTCAGCAGCGAGCTGCTGCGCGGCAACCCGCTGGGGGACCCGCACGAGCGGCCCCTCCTCGTGTACGTCCCGCCCGGCTACGACGACGAGCCGGAACGCCGCTACCCGAGCGTCTACGTGATCACCGGGTTCACCGGGCACGTCGGGATCTGGCGCAACCGGATGCCGTACCGGCAGCCGTTCCCCGAGACGGCGGACGCGGTGTTCGCGTCCGGTGAGGCCCCGCCCGCGATCGTCGTGTTCGTGGACGCCTGGACCGCGCACGGCGGCAGCCAGTACGTCGACTCGCCCGGCACCGGCCGCTACCACTCCTACCTCTGCGACGAGATCGTCCCGTGGGTGGACGCCCGCTACCGGACGCTGGACGCCCCCGGGCACCGGGCGATCAGCGGCAAGTCCAGCGGCGGCTACGGCGCGATGATCACGCCGATGCTCCGGCCCGACCTGTTCGGCGCCCTCGCGACGCACGCCGGTGACGCGCTGTTCGAGCACTGCTACCTGCCCGAATTCCCGAAATGCGTCCGCCACCTGCGCAAATACGACGGCGATATCTGGCGGTGGTGGGCGGACTTCAATTCCCGCACGTCGTTCACCAAGCCCGAGGACATGGAACTGCTCAACATCCTCGGCATGGCGCTCTGCTACTCCGCACGCGAGGACGGCACGCCCGACCTGCCGTTCGACCCGGTCACCGGGGTGATCCGGCAGGACGTGTGGGAGCGCTGGCTCGCCTGGGACCCCGTCCGGATGGTGCCGGGCCACGCCGAGGCGATGCGGTCGCAGCGCGCGATCTGGATCGACAGCGGCACGCGCGACGAGTGGTTCCTGGACGTCGGCGCGCAGGCATTCCACCGGGCGCTTCTCGACGCGGGCGTCGCGGAGGACGTAATCCGCTTCGAATTGTTCGACGCGGCCCACGGCGGCATCGACTACCGCTACCCGCTCGCGCTCTCCTGGCTCTGCCGCCGCATCGCGCCCTAGAACGTCCCGCGCCGCGGGGACCGTGACGCTCACCGCGCGCAGAAGGTTCCCGGCCGGACGGGCCGGGCCGGCAGGGCCGGCCCGGCCCGTTCGCGCTGCCAGCACGGGTGTTTCAGTGGTTTCATTCACCGCTCCGAAAAACTTGAAAATCCAGTACCAAATGGATTCATTGACACCCGCTGCCATTCGGGGTGCACTTCTGGGCGGCTCATCCAGATGAGCTCTCCATCCATACCTCCGCCGGGCGGGCAGCGGCCCCCACCGGAGCGCCCCCGCAGGGGCCTCCACGTATCCCCTCTCCCGCCCGGCACGTAGAAGGAGCACCCTTTTGAGACACCAGACCGCGATCGGGGCGACGGTGCTGTCCGTCGGCCTCGCCGTGGCGTTGTCGTCCCCCGCCACAGGTGCGACCCACACCGCCCACGCGGCGGGTCCGGCCAAGCCGGACCCCCGCACCCTCGCCGCCGCCTCGGCCGACCGCCTGGTCGCGGCGAAGCCCACCGCGTTCAAGAAGGCCCCCAAGGACAGGATCGTCCGGCGCGGCGTCACCTCGGGCCTGCGCGGTCTCCAGTACGTCCAGTACGAGCGCACCTATGACGGCCTGCCCGTGTACGGCGGCGACTTCGTCGTCACCACGAACGCGAGCGGCGGCGTCCTCGGCACGTCGGTCGACCAGTCGCGCAAGCTCAGCGTGTCGACCAAGGCGGCGGTCAGCGCGGCCAAGGCCGCCAAGACGTCCCGCGCCCGCGTCTCCAAGGTCAAGAGCGCGTCCACCCCGCGCCTGATGGTCCTCGCCGAGGGCTCCGGACGGCTCGTCTACGAGACCGTCGTCAGCGGCACCCGGAAGAACGCGCCGACCAAGCTGCACGTCTTCGTCGACGCCAGGACCGGCAAGGTCGTCAAGACCTGGGACGAGGTCCGGGACGCGGCCGACGACCGCAGCTACTACCACGGCACCGTCGACCTCAGCACCGCCCCCACCTCCATGACGGACCCGCAGCGCTCCGGCGTCCAGTGCGGTGACCAGTCCGGCTCCGCCTTCACCGGGCCCAGCAGCGCCTGGGGCAACGGCAGCGGCACCGACCTGGAGACGGCCTGCGTCGACGCCATGTACGCGGTCCAGAAGGAATGGGACATGCTGGGCACCTGGCTGGGGCGCACCGGCATCGACGGCCGCGGCGGCGGCTTCCCGCTCTTCGTCGGGCTGAACGACGTCAACGCGTACTGGACCGGCAGCTACACCAACTTCGGCCACAACTCGGCCGGCACCAAGCAGGTCACGTCGGTGGACGTGGTCGGGCACGAGAACGGCCACGCCGTCTTCAGCACCACGCCCGGTGGTGACAGCGGCGGCAACGGCAACGAGAAGGGCGGCCTGAACGAGTCGACCGGCGACATCTTCGGCGCGCTGACCGAGCACTACATCAACGAGCCGGCCAGCCTCGACCCGCCGGACTACCTGGTCGGCGAGGAGGTCGACCTGGTCGGCTCCGGCCCGATCCGCAACATGTACAACCCGCAGGCGCTCGGCGACCCGAACTGCTACTCCGCCTCGATCCCGAGCACCGAGGTGCACTCCGCCGCCGGCCCGCAGAACCACTGGTTCTACCTGCTCGCCGAGGGTTCCAACCCGACCAACGGCAACCCGGCCAGCCCCACCTGCAACAACTCGACCGTGACCGGCATCGGCATCCAGAAGGCCGGCCAGATCTTCATGGGCGGGCTGAACCGCAAGGTCACCAACTGGAGCCACGCCCGCGCCCGCCTCGAGACGGTCAACGCGGCGCTGCAACTGTTCCCCGGCTCGCCCACCGAGTGCAACGCCGTCAAGGCGGCCTGGAGCGCGATCAACGTTCCCGCGCAGAGCGGCGAGGCGCCCTGCGGCACCCTGCAGCAGAACGACTTCTCGCTGTCGCTGAACCCCGCTTCGGGCGGCGCGCAGGCCGGTGGGAGCGCCACCGCGACCGTGAGCACGTCCGTCACCGGCGGCAGCGCCCAGCAGGTGGCGCTGTCGGCGACGAGCAGCCCGGCCGGGCCGACCGTGTCGTTCTCGCCGAGCACGGTGACCGCGGGCCAGTCGTCCACGATGACCGTCAGCGTCCCGGCGGGCACCCCGGACGGGACGTACCGGATCACGGTCCTCGGGAACGGCGCGTCCATCGACCGCACCGCCACCTACACGCTCACGGTCGGTAACGGCTCGCCCGGCGGGACCGTCTTCTCCGACGACTTCGAGACCGACCAGGGCTGGGGCACCAACCCGTACGGGTCGGACACCGCCCTCGCGGGCGCCTGGGAGCGCGGCACCCCGCAGCCGACGAGCTACGCGGGCACGAACCTGCAGCTCGCGGCGGCCGGCGGCAGCGGCGCCGACCTCGTCACCGGTGCCGCCGCCGGCGCGAACGCGGGCACCTATGACCTCGACGGCGGCGTGACCAGCATCCAGTCCCCGGCGATCAGCCTGCCCAGCGGCACCCTGTCGCTGAGCTTCAACTGGTATCTCGCCCACCTCAACAACAGCTCGACGGACGACTACCTGCGCGTCCGGGTCGTCGGCACGAACGGCTCCAGCACCGTGCTGAACCAGAGCGGCGCCATGGCCGACCGGGCCGGGGCGTGGCAGACGGCGACGTACGACCTGTCCGCCTACGCCGGCCAGTCCGTCTACATCGTGGTCGAGGCGGCCGACAACGGCACCGGCAGCCTCGTCGAGGGCGGCATCGACAACGTCAAGATCACCAAGGCCTGACCGCCCCTGTATGCGGCCTGTGACGGGGTCCCCGCTCCCGTCACAGGCCGCTTTCCTTTCCTGGAGGAAACATGAGACCGCGCACCATGGCGGTGCTGGGGGCGGCGGCCCTGACGGCGGCCGCCTTCCTGCCCGGCGTTCCCGCCTCGGCGGCTCCCGCCGCCCCGACCGCGCCCGACATCTCGCTCACGAACGTCAAGGCGCACCTCGCGCAGTTGCAGAGCATCGCGGACGCCAACGGCGGCGACCGCGCCCACGGCGGTCCCGGCTACCGCGCCTCGCTCGACTACGTGAAGGGCGAGCTGGACGCGGCCGGTTTCCAGACCAGCGTCCAGTCGTTCACCCAGAGCGGCGCCACCGGCTACAACCTGATCGCCGACTGGCCGGGCGGCGACACCGGCAACACCCTGATGACGGGGGCGCACCTCGACAGCGTCACCGCGGGCCCCGGCATCAACGACAACGGCTCCGGCTCGGCCGCGGTCCTGGAGACCGCGCTCACCGTCGCCCGCCAGAACCTCCAGCCCGGCCGGCACCTCCGGTTCGCCTGGTGGGGCGCCGAGGAACTCGGCCTCGTCGGATCGACGCACTACGTCAACACCCTGCCGTCCGCCGAACGGTCGAAGATCACCGGCTATCTGAACTTCGACATGGTCGGCTCCCCCAACCCGGGCTACTTCGCCTACGACGGCGACGGCTCGTCCGGCGCCGCCGGTCCGGCCGGGTCCGCGGAGATCGAGCGGGTGCTCCGGTCGTACTTCTCGTCGATCAACGTCCCGGTCCAGGACACCGCGTTCGACGGACGCTCCGACTACGGCCCGTTCATCCGCGTCGGCATCCCCGCCGGCGGGCTGTTCACCGGCGCCGAGGACATCAAGACGTCCCAGCAGGCGCAGCTGTGGGGCGGCCAGGCGGGCGTCGCATTCGACAGTTGCTACCACTCGTCCTGCGACACGGCGTCCAACATCGACGACACCGCGCTGGACCGCAACGCCGACGCCATCGCGCACGCCGTCTGGACGCTCGCGGGCACCGGCGGGCAGCAGCAGCCGCCCGGCGCCACCGTCTACACCGACGACCTGGAGACCGACAAGGGCTGGACGGCGAACCCGGACGGCACCGACACGGCCACCGCGGGCGCCTGGGAGTACGGCACCCCGCAGCCGACGAGCTACGCGGGCACGAACCTCCAGCTCGCCGCCACCGGCGGCAGCGGCGCCCTGGTGACCGGGGCGGCCGCCGGGACCGCCGCCGGGACCTACGACCTCGACGGCGGCACCAGCAGCATCCGGTCGCCGGCGATCGCGCTCCCGGCCGGAGCGAAGACCCTGTCGTTCTCCTGGTTCTTCGCCCACCTCGGCAACAGCTCCCCGGACGACTACCTCCGGGTGCGGGTCGTGGGACCGAACGGGTCCACGACCGTGCTGAGCCAGCCGGGCACGGCGGCGGACCGCGCGGGGTCCTGGCAGACGCAGACGGCGGACGTGTCCGCCTATGCCGGGCAGACCGTCCGCATCCTCGTGGACGCCGCGGACGCCGGTTCCGGCAGCCTCGTCGAGGCGGGCCTGGACAACCTCAAGATCACTATGTAGGTGCAGCTCGGCGGCCGGTTTCAATGTTTTCCGCGGCCTCGTTCACACGATTGAAAATCCAGTGTCGAATGGATCCGTTGACACCGGCCGGCCGCCGCGATGCACTTCTGGGGAGCCCGATCCTCCCCCAGGGCTGAACATCAGCGGACGCACGGGACGAATCTCGGCCCGGCCCGTGCATCCGCCACCGGGGTCCCCGCCCCCCGCCGGAGCCCCCGGTTCACGCGCCCGCCACAGTTCCCAGGGCGCGGGAACCGGGGGCCCCGCTCTTCGTCCGCCGCCGCTGTCGGTGGCGGACGTCAGAATGGGGACATGTGCCGCAGCATCAAGACGCTTCGCCCGCCGTACGCCGAGGACGTGACCGACGAGGACGTCCGGGCGGCGGCGCTTCAGTACGTGCGCAAGATCTCCGGGTTCCGGGCGCCCGCGTCCCACAACGCGGAGGCGTTCGACCGGGCCGTGGCGGAGATCGCACGGAGCACGGCCGCCCTCCTCGAATCCCTGGAGGTCCGGGGAGGGCGAGCGCGCTAGGCCGTCACTCGGCGGCGACCAGCTCGGCGATCTGCACGGTGTTCAGCGCGGCGCCCTTGCGGAGGTTGTCGCCGGAGCAGAACAGGGCGAGGCCGTTCTCCACGGTCTCGTCGCGCCGGATGCGGCCCACATAGGTGGGGTCCTGGCCGGCGGCCTGCAGCGGGGTCGGGACGTCCGCCAGCACGACGCCGGGCGCGCCCGACAGCAGCCCGCTCGCGCGCTCCGGGCTGATCGGACGCTCGAACCGGGCGTTGACCTGCAGCGAGTGACCGGTGAACACCGGAACGCGGACGCAGGTGCCCGACACCTTCAGGTCCGGGATCTCCAGGATCTTGCGGCTCTCGTTGCGGAGCTTCTGCTCCTCGTCGGTCTCGGCGAGACCGTCGTCCACGATCGCCCCGGCCATCGGCACGACGTTGAACGCGATCGGCCGCACGTACACGTTCGACTCGGGGAACTCCAGCGCGGCCCCGGAGTGGGTGAGCCGGTCGGCGTTCTGCACCACCTTGGACGCCTGGTCGTGCAGCTCGGAGACGCCCGCGAGGCCGCTGCCGGACACCGCCTGGTAGGTGGAGACGACGAGCGCGGTCAGCCCGGCCTCCTCGTGCAGCGGACGCAGCACCGGCATCGCGGCCATCGTGGTGCAGTTCGGGTTGGCGATGATCCCCTTGGGGCGGTTCCGCGCGGCGTGCGGGTTGACCTCGGAGACGACGAGCGGGACGTCCGGGTCCATCCGCCAGCCCGAGGAGTTGTCGATCACGACGGCGCCCGCGGCGGCGACCTTCGGCGCCAGCGCCCTGGACGTGGTCTTCCCCGCGGAGAACAGCACGATGTCGAGGCCGGTGTAGTCGGCGGTCGCCGCGTCCTCGACGGTGATCTCGGAGCCGTCCCACGGGAGCTTTCGGCCCGCCGAGCGCGCCGAGGCGAACAGCCGCAGCTCGTCCACCGGGAATCCGCGCTCGGCCAGGATTTCGAGCATCTTGGCCCCGACCTGTCCGGTGGCCCCGACGATGCCGACTCTCATGCCGCTCCCTCTGGTAGATCGCTTGTCCCCGGGCGAGTCTGCCCAGGTCGATGGCAGGACGTCCAGTCAGTAACCCTACGCGGAAGGGGCAAGCCCTCCTTAACGGAACGCGTCGAGCCCGGTGACGGCCTTGCCGAGTGTGAGCAGATGCACTGCCGTCCGTCCACGAGAGTACGTCGAGGCCGGCACCCTGACCGGACAGGGGTGTACTCAGGGATGAATCAGGGACGAATCCGGATGTCAGAACCCGGCACCGCTGGGCATGATCCAGATATGGACATGGAGAAGCAGAACACGGGCAAGCAACTCCGCCGCACCCGCGAGGGCCGGATCATCGCGGGCGTCTGCTCGGGGGCCGCGCGGTTCCTCGGCGTCGACGCCAACATCCTGCGGCTCGGCCTCGCCGTCTTCACGCTGTTCGGCGGCGCCGGCATCGCCATCTACATCCTCGCGTGGCTGCTCATCCCGGAGGAGGGCGCGCCGACGTCGATCGCCGAGGACCTGGTCAAGAAGGCGAGCGCCTCCCCGACCGTCCAGGACGCCGTCCAGAAGACCAAGGACGCGGTCGGCGGCAAGAACCACGACCGGACCGGCGTCTAGGGCGCCGGAGCCGACCGGGTGATCCCGGACAGCTCGTCGCCGCCTCCGCCGGGCGAGGCGACGGCGGGCGCGGCCGGCGTCCCGGCGACGAGGCCGCCGCGGACCTGCTTCCAGCCGAGCGTCAGCAGCGCGGCGGCCGACAGGCCGAGAACGCCCGCGAGCGCGACGACCGTCTCCGGCCCGAACACCTGCGCGGCGGCCCCGCCGGCGAGGATCCCGGTGCCCTGCCCGGCGAGGAGGCCGGACTGGGCGAGCCCGAACGCCTGCCCCCGCCCGGCCGCGGGCACCGCGGCCACGAACGCGGTGTTGGCCACCAGCTGGTAGGCGCTGCCGACGCCCGACAGCGCCCACAGCGCGACGACCCACCACAGCGGCGGATGGATGCCCGCGCCGATCAGCGGCAGGCAGGCGAGCATCGACATCCACCCCATGACGTGCAGCCGGTTCGCCGGACGGACGAACCGGCTGAACAGCACCGAACCGACCACCATCCCCGTCGGCATCGCCGCCAGCAGCAGCCCCGCGGTCACCGCGCCGCCGCCGAACGTCGCCGCATACGGCACCGCCAGCCCCTCGGGGATCACGTAGAACGTGCACAGCCAGGCGAACAGCACCAGCGACCGCAGCACCCGGTCGCCGAACACGAGCCGCACACCGTCCCGCATCCCGCCCCACAGGCCCGGCGACCCGCGCTCCCGCCGTCTCGGCGCGGTCCGCCGCCGGAGCCCGCCGACGAGGATGACGGCCGACGCGCCGAACGTCAGGGCGTCCAGCGCAAGGGCCTCACGCGTACCGACGATCGCGACGACCGCGCCGCCTCCCAGGAAGCCGAGCACCTGCGTGACCTGGTTGGTGACGGTGGCGATCGCCGAGCCCGCCACATATCTGTCGCCTTCCAGGATGTCCGGCATGACGGCGGCACGCGCGGCGGAGAACGGCGTCCCCAGCAGGACGGTCAGGAACACCAGCGCGGACAGCGCCCCGACCGGCATCGCCACCAGCGCCATGACCGCCACCAGCACCGCCCGCAGCACATCGCAGACGATCATCACGGTGCGGCGCGGGAACAGGTCGGCCAGCCCGGACAGCACCGGCCCGCCCACGATCGGCGGAATGTAGGTCAGCGCGTAGACCAACGCCGTGAGCAGCGCCGACCTCGTGTGGTCGTACACGAGCACGGCCAGCGCGACCTGCGCCAACTGGTCCCCGAGAAACGACAGCGCCTGCGCCAGCCAGAGGGCGCGGAACTCCCGCACCGCGAACACCTCGCGGTAGGTCGCCTGCTCCTCCGCAGGACGACGATGCCAGCCGGTCTGCCTTCCCGCCACGCACGCTCCAGTTCAGTCCGCCCGGTGCCGGGCGCCCTCCCCATTAACTCACGCTGCGTGGTAGTTGTGTGACCTACAGTGGCATTTCTTCGAGTCAGTATCCTAGTTCGTGCAACTTCCGGTCATCGATCCCGAAGTGGTGTGCGATCTCGTGCACCACCGTTATCCGAACCTCCTCCACCACGTCCTCCCTGGTGTCGCAGATCCGGAGAATCTCTGTGCGGTAGATCGAAATGTGATCGGGCAGGACGGCCCCGTACCAGTCACCGCGCTCGGTAAGGGGTACGCCCTGGTACAGGCCGAGAAGTCCGCGCTCGGGCGCGTCGTCCTCGACGACGATGACGACATTGCGCATGTGGGCGGTCAGCTCGGGCGGGATGGCGTCGAGGGCCTCTGCCACGAGGTCCTCGAACTCATCGCGCGACAACTCCATCACACCCCCGATTCTGCTCCATAGAAAGGGAACACGTGCCCAAGGTCCGCACCGCGCTGGCCAAGGCCCTCGCCCCCCTCCACGCCTTCGGCGCCTCCACCGCCGGCCGCGTCCGCGCGTACGGCTCCCCCGTCGCCCGCCGCGTCGCCCCCGTCCTCACCGCCCGGTGGACACGCCTCGCCCTCGTCATCGTCATCGGCCTGGGCGCCGGCTACCTCGGCCTCCTCGGCGGCGGACGCTACGTCACCCCGGTCGGCCCGACCGACGTCCAGCTCACCCTCCACCCGTCCCTGCGCGGCGGGACGACCCTGAAACTGCCCCCGCTGGGCTCCCTCCGCCTCGACACCCACGAGGGCCCCGTCTCGCTGGAGGCCCGGATCACCGACCTGCGTCCCGACCAGGCCAAGAAGCTGATCGAGGACGACACCGAACTCGACCGCCTCACCGACCACATCGCCGACCAGCTCCGGCACGGCCTCCTCCAGCTCCTCATCCGCGCCGTCCTGATCGCCCTGGCCGCGAGCTTCGTCGCGTCCCTGCTGCTCTTCCGCTCCCCCCGCCGCGCCCTGCTCGGCCTGACCTCCTCGGCCGTGGGCCTCGTCGCCCTCACGCTGCTGACCTGGGCGACGTTCAACCCCCAGTCGGTCGCCGAACCCCGCTACACGGGCCTGCTCGCCAACGCCCCCCAGATCGTCGGCGACGCCCGCAGCATCGTCGAACGCTTCTCCGCCTACCGCGCCCAGCTCGCCCGCCTCGTCGGCAACATCTCCGAGCTGTACACGACCACCTCGACCCTCCCCACCTACGAGCCCGACCCGTCGACCATCCGCGTCCTGCACGTCTCCGACATCCACCTGAACCCCGCCGCCTGGAACGTCATCAAGTCGGTCAGCACCCAGTTCAAGGTCGACCTCATCGTCGACAGCGGCGACCTCATGGACCACGGCAGCAAGCCAGAGGACAAGTTCGCCGACTCCATCTCCGACCTGAAGGTCCCCTACGTCTACGTCCGCGGCAACCACGACTCCAAGGGGTCCCAGAAGGCCGTCGGCCGGCAGAAGAACGCCATCGTCCTGGACGGCGACACCCGCGAGGTCAAGGGCCTGCGCATCTACGGCCTCGGCGACCCCCGCTTCACCCCCGACAAGAGCACCCGCGACGACTTCCTCGGCGCCGACCAGCTCTACGCCGAGGGCCTCCGCCACGCCGAGAAGCTCCGCGCCTCCGGCACCGTCCCCGACCTCGTCGTCACCCACGACCCCACCGAGGGCGAGGCATTCTCCGGCATCACCCCGCTGGCCCTCGCCGGCCACACCCACACACGCTCCACCAAACTCCTCCCCACCGGCACCCGCCTGTTCGTCCAGGGCTCCACCGGCGGCGCCGGCCTCCGCGGCCTCGAACACGAACAGCCCACCCCGATCGAACTGTCCGTCCTCTACTTCAGCCGCGCCTCCCACCGCCTCCAGGGCTGGGACGACCTGCGCCTCGGCGGCCTCGGCCTCACCTCCGCCCAGATCGAGCGCCACCTGGAACCCGAACCCGGCCGCGCCGTCAAGCCCCGCCCCCCGGCGTCCTCGCCCCCCGCCTCCCCGACCTCGCCGTTCCCCTCACAGTTCCCGTCCGACTGGCCGTCCCGCAGCCCCAGCCCCACCGGCAGCCCGTCCTCGCCCCGCCCCCGCACCACCGAACCCCGGTAACCGTTTGCACGCCGCCCCGCCCCGTCCTCTACACTGACCACGTCGAGTGGCGACCATCTCCGCCACCACCGGGCCCCCTTCGTCTAGCGGCCTAGGACGCCGCCCTTTCAAGGCGGTAGCGCCGGTTCGAATCCGGTAGGGGGTACTTTCGGAACCGGCTCGACCGGAACCGATCGCCCCGTTCGCGGCATCGCGTTGCATGTCGACGGTCTCGGACGTGATCGTCACCTCGCACTCGACGAGGTTCTTCTCCCGGTCATGGCGCATCGTCAACCCGAAGACGTCCAGCAGCCGCCGGAGAGTCGGCTCGGGGAGCAACCTCAGGTCAACCGCCCCGGTCGGAAGTAGATCCAGCAGTTCGGGCGCCGGGCGGACGGGCGCCGTCTCCTGGAGTTCCCGAAGCCTGGCCTGCTCCGCGTTGAGGTCGGCCGCGATCTCGGCGGCGCGCTCGTTGACACGCTGAACGAGCGCTGGAGTCGGCTCTTCCAGATTCTCCAACGGGTCAAGCACGCGCGCTTGCCGCCGAGCCAGATCCTTGATCTTGGCTTTGGCCGTCGCCACCTGCGCCTTGTGCTCGTCCACGTGCTGATCACTCATCCGGGCGAGAAGCGCCTGCAGGCGTTCACGACGCTGGGCGCCGAAGATCTCGCGGTTGAAGAACTCGGTGAGCCCCACCATCAGGCGCTCCTCACGCACCCGGATCACAGCCGGATGCCCGTCGGGCAGGTAGGCGCGCTTGGGGCTGCACACGTAGTAGGTGTGGCCGGAGTCTTGCTTGCCGAACATCCGCCGACCACACAGCCCACAGGTCATGTAGGACCTCAGCACGAACACCGGCCGGGGCTTCTTGGGCCTGCTTGGGCCACCTGAGCGGCTGCGGGCTCGCGCCTCG
>NZ_BCQQ01000006.1 GCF_001552155.1 Actinomadura formosensis NBRC 14204
TTGCCGGAGCAGTTCATCCGCATCCGCGAGGGCCCGCCGCCCACCCGCGCGACCTCCTGCTGCACCTCGGGGTCGATCGGCCAGCCGGCCGGGCAGCGCAGGTCGCCGGCCACGAGCCCGGCACCCGCGAGGATCTTCTCGGTTCCCTCGACGTGGAAGTCCTCCCCCGAATGGCTGCCCGCGGCCAGCGCGAGCAGCTCGTCGTCCAGGTCGAGCCCGGACCGCAGCATCGCGACCGCCTGCATCGGCTTGTTCGCCGACCGCGGGAAGATCACCGCCTCCGGCTCCCCCGCCCGCACGGTGACGCCCCCGTCCGCGGCGATCCCGATCGCCGCCCCACGGTGCCGGGACTCCACGAACCCGGACCGTTCCACCTCCACCAGCACAGGATTGATCATGCCCGCATCCTCCCCGGTCAGCGGGGCTTGATGCCTAGCAGGGTGCGGGCCTCCGCAGAAGGCATGGGCGGACGCTGCGCCAGGTGCGCGGCCTGCACGGCGCGCTCCACCAGCTGGACGTTCGCCGTCACCGGACGGCCCTTCGCCAGGGTGAGCGTGTCCTCCATGCCCACGCGCAGATGGCCGCCGGCCGACAGGGCCGCGAACAGGACGGGCAGGGACGTCCGGCCCACGCCCGTCGCCGACCATGTGGCCCCGTCCGGCAGCGCCTCCACGGCGGCGACGAGCGTCCGGGCGTCGCCCGGCATACCGCCCGGCACGCCCATCACCAGGTCGCAGTGGACGTGGCCGCCGTAGGGAAGGCCGTGCTTGTCCAGCAGCCGGTTCAGCGCGGCCACCTGGCCCAGATCGAACAGCTCGAACTCTGGGACGACCTCAAGTTCCTGGGTGCGCTGGTAGAGCTCCACCATGAACGGCCACGGGTTCATGAAGACGTCGTCGCCGAAGTTGACCGTCCCGCAGGTGAGCGAGCACATGTCGGGTTCGGCGTCCAGGACGCGCAACCGGTCCTCGTACGGGTCGGTGACCGCACCGCCCGTGGACAACTGGACGATCAGTCCCGTGCTCTCCCGCAGCGCCGCCACCGTGTCCCGCAGCCGGGACGGGTCGAGCGTGGGCCGCGCGTCGTCGTCGCGGATGTGCACGTGGATCACGGCCGCGCCGGCCGCCTCGCACTCCTTGGCCGTCTGGACCAGTTCATCCAGGGTGACGGGCAGGGCCGGGACGTCCGCCTTGGCGGACTCCGCGCCCGTGGGCGCCACCGTGATGAGCGTCGTTGCTCCCATAAGCGGCAGAATGCATGGTCATGCGTGCAGTAGTCCAGAGGGTGAGCCAGGCCGGCGTGTCCGTGGCGGGACGTGTCGTGGGCGAGATCGAGGGGCCGGGGCTCCTGGTTCTCGTGGGCGTGACACACGACGACGGCCCGGAAAAGGCCCGCAGGCTGGCCGCGAAGCTGTGGGGGCTGCGCATCCTGGAGGACGAGAAGTCGTGCTCGGACGTGAACGCGCCGCTCCTCGTCGTGAGCCAATTCACTCTCTACGGGGACGCCCGCAAGGGCCGCCGCCCGTCGTGGACGGCCGCCGCGCCCGGGGACGTCGCCGAGCCCCTCGTGGACGCCGTCGTCCGCGAGTTGCGCGCCCTCGGCGCCAAGGTCGAGACGGGCGAGTTCGGTGCGGACATGAAGGTCGCGCTCGTCAACGACGGCCCGATCACGCTGATCGTCGAGGTCTAGCGGAATCCGTGCACGAGGCCGGCCAGGACGGCGATCGTCCCGGCGGCGGCGAGAAGGATCAGGAGCCGGTCGGGCAGGGCGAGGCGACCGCGGACGTCCGGGGGAACGGCGCCGGTCTCGTTCTCGTCCCGCGGAGACCGCTTCCGGAAGGGGGCGCGGAGACCGGCGAGCCGCCACAGCGCGTCGTTCCTGAGCCGCTGATGGCCGGGGCCGCAGGCGAACAGCCGTCCCCTGGTGCGTTCGGTGCAGCCGGCGCCCCGCCGTGTCGACACCCGGCACACGGTCGGGACGAACGCGAACTGGTAGAAGCACCAGCCGAGCAGGACGAGCAGCGCGACCCGCCACGAGTGCAGCCACCAGGCGACCCCGCCCAGCGCCGCGAACAGGGCCCACCACACCAGCGCGGACTCCCGGCGCGGGCGGCGCCGGGTCCCCCTCCTGGCCGCCCTGTCCCGCTTCCCAAGGTTCGCGACCATAGGTAGGATTCCACCTTCCCCGGGCGGCGGCCGTCATAAATCGTCTATGTCCGACGATATTCGCCCAGAGGGGTGCGTTGCTACCCGTGTGCCGTGGGGCTACCCGTGTGCCGCGGGACGCCGCCGCAACGCGATCTGCGCGTTCGCCCCGGTGTCCGGCGACACGACGACCTCCTGCGCCGCCGCGACCCCGCCGGCCAGCAGTTCCGCGTCCACCGGAACGTTCCGCTTCACCGTCGCCAGCGCGATCGGCCCCAGCTCGTGGTGCCGGGCCGCGGAGCCGACGAAGCCGATCGTCCGGCCGCCGGGAATCTCGACCGGGTCGCCGTGCGCGGGCAGCCGGTCCACGCTGCCGTCCAGGTGCAGGAACACCAGGCGGCGCGGGGGCCGGCCGAGGTTGTGGACGCGCGCCACCGTCTCCTGCCCCCGGTAGCAGCCCTTGTTCAGATGGACGGCCGTCTCGACATAACCCGCCTCGTGCGGGATCGTCCGCGCGTCGGTGTCGCGGCCGAACCGCGGCCTGTGCTCGGCGATCCGCAGCGCCTCGTACGCCCAGATGCCGGCCGGCCCGAGCCCCTCGGGGAACTCGCCGCGCGGCACGATCCGCGTCGCCGTCCCGGCGACGTCGGGCCAGGCCAGGCCGCCGGCACCGGACGGCCCGGTGACGACCATGTACGCGTCCGACACGTCGGCGACCTCGACGCGCAGCATGAACCGCATCCGGTCGAGGAACTCCACCAGGGACGGCGCGGCGCCCGGCTCCACGTGCGCCCACGTGGCCTCGCCGTCGTCGATGACGAAGAGATGGTGCTCGATGTGGCCCTTCGGGTCCAGCAGCAGCGCCTCGGTCGGCTCGAACGGCTTCAGCGACTCCAGGTGCTGGCTGAGGAGGCTGTGCAGCCAGCGCAGCCGGTCCGGGCCGCAGACGCGGACGACGCCCCGGTTGCTCCGGTCGACGAACGCCGTCCCCGCTTCCAGTGCGCGTTGCTCCCGCGTCGGATCCCCGTAGTGCGCGGCGACCTCCTGATCGGGCGCATCGGCGGCGACGGCTCCGGGCGACTGCAGCAGCGGGCTCTCCATGCCGTCCAGACTATGTGGAGCGGCACTCCTTGCACCGCCCGTACACGGTGAGGTGGTGCACGTCCGTTTCGAAGCCGAAGTCGCGCCGCAGGACGTCCGCGAGCCCGGCCGCCGCGCGCGGGTCGACGTCCTCCACGGTGTGGCAGCCACGGCAGACGAGGTGGATGTGCTCCGCTTCGGCGGCGAGATGATAGTTCGGCGGGCCGTGCCCGAGATGGGCGTGCTTGACCAGCCCGAGCTCTTCGAGGAGTTCGAGCGTCCGGTACACGGTGGAGATATTGACGCCGCGGGCGGTGCGCTGCACCTCGGTGCAGATCTCCTCGGGGGTCCCGTGCTCCAGGTTGGTGACCGCCTCAAGGACCAGCTGGCGCTGAGGGGTGACCCGGTACCCCTTGGCCCTCAGCTCCTCCTGCCACGACTCGACCATGCATCGAGTCTAGATCCCGGCCGCGTGTGCCCACGGAGAAAAACTGCTTGCCTCACCGGCCGCGCTCGCATACGTTGCGAGTACGCGCGAAAGGAGGTGGTCCAAGAAATGGTTGATTCTAGGACTCGCGAGGTGGCTGTCCGCTAGTCGCCATCCCGCCTCGGCGCCGCCGCCCTGCGGCGGCCTCCGGTCGCGACGGTGACCGGCGAATACCAGGCAGTTACCCGATCCCCGGACCGATGGACCCGTCCTGTCCATCGCCCCGCCATCCGGCGGGAGGTCCGGGGATCGTTCATTTCCAGGGGCTGTGCCCGGGGCCGTCAGGACACCTTCTTGAGCTGCGCCGACAGATGCGACTGGAGCTTGTGGCCGACGGCCGCCATGTCGTACGCCCAGCCGAGGTCCTCCCCGATCAGCCCGTACAGGCGGTGGCCGCCGGTGACCTCCTTGGCCGACTCCGTCCGCGCGACGACGTCGGTGTGCAGTTCCACCCGGTTGAACGCCACGTTGCCGACGTAGATCTCGATGATGCCGGTCGGGTGCGCCAGCGTCACCTCGACCTGGTGGTCCGGACGCGGCCGCCAGTACCCGGTCTCCATGGCGAGCGGACGGCCGAGCGTGCCGTCCTCCTCGATCATCCAGGACCGGCTCGCATAGATCAGAAAAGGCTTCCCGACATGGGTGAAGGACAGTTCCTGGCCGAAGTTGAACGACTCGATCGTGGGATAGCCGCCCACGCCGGCGCCCTCCCAGGTGCCGAGCAGGAACTTCAGAGGCTCAAGGTCCGGGTGCAGCTCAGGAACATCCATGGAAACCGAGCGTAGCGGCGTCCCGGAGGCCGCGCGTCCCCGCCGGGCGATCACCGGACCCGTGACCGGGGCCGTCCTATTTCAGCCGGCTCAGCCGGATCACGAGGAGGACGGCGGCGACCGCCATGAGTCCGAGGGCGAGGACGAGGATCCCCGCGTTCACCATGCCACCCACACCGCAGGATGCTACGGGCATCGGCGGGTTAGAGTGCGGCTATGGCCAGACCGCTGGTGATCAAGGTGACGGTGGGGGCGGACGCCCCCGAACGATGCAACCAGGCGTTCACCGTGGCGGCGGCCGCCGCGGCGAGCGGCGTACCGGTCTCGCTGTGGCTGACCGGGGAGTCGGCGTGGTTCGCGCTGCCGGGGCGGGCCGCCGAGTTCTCACTGCCGCACGCCACCCCCCTGGACGACCTGCTCACCGTGATCCTCACCACCGGGCGCGTCACCCTCTGCACCCAGTGCGCTGCCCGCCGGGACATCGGCCCGGACGACGTCCTGCCCGGTGTCCGCATCGCCGGCGCCCCGACCTTCGTCGAAGAGGTCACCATGGACGATGTCCAGGCGCTGGTGTACTGAGACGTCCAGGAGGTGGACGACGGCCTCCAGGCCCGTGTCCTGGCCGAGGCCCCGCCAAGCCTCGGGCGTTCGCCGGTCCCGGCGGGCGAGAGCCGCGACGGCCAGGCCCGCGACGGTGGAGCCGGCCAGGCCGAGCATGAGGTCGCCGATCGTGTCGCGGTAGATCGTGACGGTTTCCGGCGTGTCGAGGATGAACACCCCGTACTCGGCGAACTCCCAGAGGATGGCCGCGATGGCGCCCGCCCCCGCGCAGGTCAGGGCCAACACCCACGGCTTGAGGCCGCCCCGGCGGCCAAGCGCGACACCGGCGCCGGCGCTCAGCAGTGCCCAGTTCCCGAAGTGGCAGGCGTCGTCGAACCAGGCGACCGTGTCGTAGAGGTCGGCGGCGTTCCCGGCGACGTCCACGACGAAGGGGAGCGTCACGAGGAGATCGACGTCCCAGGGGAAGGGCCGGGCCCGGCCGCGCAGCGCCCAGATCAGGGTGACGAGCATGACGGCGGCGGGGTAGGCGGCCACCCGGACGCCCATCGCCTTGTCCGCGAACCGGTCCCAGTCGGGGAAGGCCACGGCGAGCCCCAGCAGCACGGCCAGGGCCGCCTTGGCGGCGAGTGCGAGCGGTCGCCATCGGGATGTGTCCATGCCGGTCAGCATGGCGTTTCGCCCGGCGTGGGCACATCCGTCCGCCTACTCAGACCCGCCTGAGCACCTTCCCCGATCCGGCCCGGGGACGGCGGGACCACGCGTCCCGGGCGGTAGAAGGGCCACAGAATGGATATATAGCTCAGCCGACGCCCCCATCCAGGAGGAACCGGCCGGATGCTCGACATACCCCTGTGGGCCTGGGGTGCGACGATCGGTCTGATCACCGCGCTCTTCGTCCTCGATTTCTTCGTCGCCGTGCGGCGGCCGCACGCGGTGGGGTTGCGGGAGGCCGCCTCCTGGTCGGTCTTCTATGTCGCCGTCTCGGTCCTGTTCGGCGGCGCGCTCTGGCTGCTCGGCGGGTCGACGGCGGGGACGGAGTTCTTCTCCGGCTACATCGTCGAGAAGAGCCTGTCGGTCGACAACCTCTTCGTCTTCGTGATCATCATGGCCCGGTTCGCGGTGCCGGCGGAGTACCAGCAGAAGACGCTGCTGTTCGGCATCGCCGCCGCGCTGGCGCTGCGCAGCGTCCTCATCGCGATCGGCGCGGCGGCGATCAACCTGTTCTCCTTCACCTTCCTGGTCTTCGGTCTCGTGCTGATCTGGACGGCGGTGCAGCTCATCCGGCACCGCAACGAGGAACCCGACGTCGAGGACACCTTCCTCGTCCGCCGCGCCCGCGCGCTGCTGCCGCTGAGCGAGGGTTTCCACGGCGGGCGGATGCTCGCCCGCGAGGACGGGCAGCGCGTCATGACGCCGCTGCTGCTGGTGTTCGTCGCCATCGGCAGCACGGACGTCCTTTTCGCGCTCGACTCCATTCCCGCCGTGTTCGGGGTGACCCGGGACGCGTTCCTGGTCTTCACCGCCAACGCGTTCGCGCTGCTCGGGTTGCGCGCCCTCTACTTCCTCGTCAAAGGGCTCCTGGAACGCCTGGTCTACCTGTCGATCGGCCTTTCGGTGGTGCTGGCGTTCATCGGCGTGAAGCTGATCCTGCAGTTCCTGCACGAGGACGTCACCGGGTCGATCCCCGAGATCCCGACCATGTTCTCACTGGGCGTGATCCTGGCGATTCTGCTGTTCACCACCGCCGCCAGCCTGGTCCGCGTCCACGCCCACCCGGAGGAGAAGGCCAAGGCCGGCGCTCTGCGCGGACACCGCGAAAGGCGGCCCCGCGAAGAAGAACCCGCCGCCCGCTGACCGATGGCCCGCTGACCGCCCGCCGTCCTAGAGGAGCAGGCCGCCGGTGGCGCGGATGTTCTGCCCGGTGATCCAGCGGGCGTCGGGGCCGGCGAGGAAGGCGACCACGTCGGCGATGTCGCCGGGCTCGCCCAGGCGGCCCAGCGCGGTGAACTCCGTGGTGCGCTCCAGCGCCTCCGGGGTGTTGGTGGCGCGCAGCATGCCGGTGTCGGTCGCACCCGGCGAGACGGTGTTGACCGTGATGCCCCGGCCGCCGAACTCGCGGGCGGCGACCGCGGTGAACTGCTCCAGCGCGGCCTTGCTCGCGCAGTACAGCACCAGGCCCTGGACCGGGAGGACGGTGTTGAGCGTCGAGATGTTGACGATCCGCCCGCCGTCGCGCAGCAGCGGCTCCGCCCGGCGCATGGCCAGCAGCGGGAACTTCGCGTTCACCGTCATCACCTGGTCGAACAACTCGGCGGTGACGTCGCGGATCGGGGTGGGCGGATTGATGGCGGCGTTGTTGACCAGGACGTCCAGCCCGCCCGCGACGGGTTCGAACAGCGCCTCGATGCTCGCCAGATCCGCCTGGTCGGCGCGGACCGCCTCGGTGCCCGGGACCTCCCGCATGAGCGCGCCCGCGGCGGCCTCGTCCTCCCGGAAGCTGAACACCACCCGCGCGCCGTCCCGGGCGAGCCGCCGGACGATGGCCCGCCCGATCCCCCGCGAACCCCCCGTCACCAGCGCCGTCTTTCCGTTGAGCGTCATGGTTACCGACGGTAGCCGATGAGGCGGTCGCATCAGGCGACGGTCCGCCGTGCGGTCGGGTTTCGTGGCGGGGGACGAGCGCCGTCCCCCGCCACGCGGGTCAGCCGCCGGAGTCGGCCCTGATGCGCTTCGGGGTGGTCAGCCCATGCTCTTGGCACCGTCCAGGGACTCGCGGATGATGTCGGCGTGGCCGGCGTGCTGGGCCGTCTCGGTGATGATGTGCATGAACACCCGGCGGGCCGACCAGTGCGTTTCGGTGAACCACGGGGCCTTCGGCAGCGGCTGGACGGCGTCCAGGTCGGGCAGGCTCGCGACCAGGTCGTCCGTCCGGCGGGCCACCTCGGCATAGGCGTCCAGGACACCGGCCAGCGTCTCGCCGGGGAGCATCCGGAACTCGTCCGCCCGCCGCTGCCAGTCCTCCTCGGTCATCTCGGTGAAGTCGCCCATCGCGGACGGGCCGTCCAGGATGAAGTTCGCCCAGTTCCGCTCGCCCGAGGTGACGTGCTTGATGAGGCCGCCCAGGCACAGCTCGCTGGCGGTGGTCCGCAGCCCGGCCTGCTCGTCGGTGAGGTCGCGGGTGGTGAAGCGCAGGAAGTGCCGGTGCTTCGCGAGCATCGCCAGCAGGTCGGTGCGCTCGCCCGTCATCTGCTCGTTCACGGTCATGTCCGCCGCCCTTCGTCGTTTCCCGCCTCGTCGGTCAACGACCACGCTAGGAACCATTGCGGCCACTTTCCGGCCTGAATTACCGGAGAATCGGGACCATGGCGAACACGAGCTCCCGGACGCTGCGGCTCCTGTCGTTGTTGCAGACCCATCGGTACTGGTCCGGGACGGAGCTGGCCGATCGGCTGGGCGTCTCCGTCCGCACCCTGCGCCGGGACGTCGACCGGCTGCGTGAGCTGGGCTATCCGGTCGAGGCGCAGCGCGGCGTCGACGGCGGCTACCAGTTGGCCGCCGGCGCGGCCCTGCCGCCGCTGGTGATCGACGATGAGGAGGCGGTCGCGCTGGCCGTGGGCCTGCAGGCCGCGGCGCAGGGCGCGGTGGAGGGCATCGCCGAGTCGTCGGTGCGGGCGCTGGCGAAGGTGGTGCAGGTGATGCCGGTCCGGCTGCGCCGCCAGGTGGAGGCGCTGCGTGCGATGACGGTGCCCGCCGGCTGGGGAGGGTCCGCCGCGCCGGACATCGACCCGGCCGTCCTCACCGTGATCGCGCTCGCCTGCCGGGACAGTGAACGGCTCCGCTTCCGCTACACCGCCGCTCAAGGTCACCGGACCGACCGGCAGGTCGAGCCGTACCGCCTCGTTCCGCTCGGCCGCCGCTGGTATCTGGTCGCCTACGACCTCGACCGGCACGACTGGCGCACCTTCCGGGTCGACCGGCTCACCGGACCGGAGGCCACCGGCGCCCGGTTCCGGCCCCGCGACCTGCCCGCCGCCGACGCCGCCGAGTTCGTCCGCGGCGCCCTGAGGGAGATACCGCACCCGCACCGGGTGGAGGCACTGATCGACGCCCCGGCCGCGGTCGTGCGCGAACGGATCGGCCGATGGAGCACGGTCGAGGAGGTGGACGCCGAGCAGTGCCGCGTCACCCTCACCACCGACTCCCTGAACTGGGCGATCATGGCCCTGGGCGTGGCCGGAGCCGACTTCCGCGTCCTGGAACCCCCCGAACTGCGAGCCCGGCTGCACGACTGGGGCACCCGTTTCATCCGCGCATGCTCACGCTGAACGGCTCTGAGCCCGGCCGCCGAAATGATCTGAAACGCCGTCACCGCGGGCCGAGATCAAACTTGGGATCGGCATTGCCACCGTGCTTGCAACGTGACAAATGGATCTCCACCACGGCCGTTTGCTCTTGATCCCGAAATCCGGACGCACAGAGGTCTCCGAAACAGCAGATTCGGCCACCACAAAAATGGTCGTCGCTGGAAATCTCCCGCATATATGGTACCAATGCGGAGGGGGACCAGCAGCCCGGAGGCGCCGTGCAGGTCTGTGCGATCGGATGCGGAAACGTCGGATTCAACACACTGAAAGCCTTCCAAATCAGGGGGCACTCCGTCTTCGGCGTCGATATCAGCAAAGCCGCCCGGGGCAATGTCGCCGATTCTTTTGGCGCACATGCCGTCATCGACCGGCTTGCAGAGCTCAGCGGCATGGACATCGTCTTCATCTGCGTTCCCACCGATCCTGACGAGGTGACCGGTCATGCCGACCTCAGCATCATGGAAGAGGTCGTCCGCGGGCTTTCATCACTGGAATCCCGCCCCGCCTGGAGACGTCATCCGCCGGTGATCGTCCAGCGAAGCACCTGCCCACCGGGTTCGGCGGCCAGGTTTTCGGCGGAGTTCGAACACACGCCGTATGCCGTCAACCCGAGTTTCTTATCCAAGGCCACCCAGTGGGAGGACAGCGACCGCCCGCCCAGAATCGCCTATGCGGGCCCGAGCGAGGCAACTGAGGTCCTGGACGAGGTCTACAAGGAGTTCACCGGCGCCCCGAGGTATGTGTCCACGTCGTACGAGGCCGTGGAGCTGCTGAAATATATCGAGAACTCGATCGACGCCGTGCTCATCAGCCTGTGGAACGAGTATCTGCAACTGTCCGACGCGCTGGGGATGCAGCGCCGGTTCTTCGTTGAGCTCGCCAGGGAGATCACCTCGCGGGATAGATTCGCCACCACGCTGCGCGTGCCCGGCGGTTCCTTCGGAAAGTGGTGCCTCCCCAAAGACCTGTCGGCGCTCCTCGGCATGTGCGCGGATCTCGGTGTCGCCGGTCATGTGCTCAGGGGCGCGCAGCTCACCAACCAGCAGATGAAGGACCATGGGGAGAACCTCGCCGCGACGAGCGAGTTACTGGCCTTGTCGGGCGGGCGCACGGTTCCGACGGACACCGCCGCAACCGCGCTGCTGGGCGGCTGCCAGGGCGTCCCGGGGGCGGATGGATGCTAGGAGAGCGCGGCGAGAAATGGTGGCAAAAGGTATTCCACGACACCTTTGTCCAGATCTTGGCTGGAATTCTCATAGCCGCCGTTCTCGCACTATCTCCGCATCTGATCGAAAGTTTGACGTGGCACATTGCAGCCTATATAGTTTGCGGATTCGCCGGTCTCGGGATATGTGCAGGTGGCATCAGGACTGTGATCAGCAGAAGAGTCATCGACCGTGCAGGTTCACATAATACGGCGAATGAGATCGAGCAGCCGGTTTCCGGACGCGGCGACCTGGAGATACTGGCGCGCGAGGCGATCGGGGCCCTCGGGTTGAAGGTCACGGTCCGGGACGCCGAACTCCAGGCGACACCGCAGGTGGTATCGACCTTCGTCGACCTGAACATGCGGCGCGAAGCCACCGGTCTCATGGGCTACTACGACGCGGTCCGTTTTCTTCCCGTCACCCTGCCCAAGCAGAGGCATCCGGGCGGCCCCTACGAGATGGAGGTCGTCCGGGTCGACTATTCCCTGATCGCTCTCGTCAGCGATCCCGTTTCGCCCGCGACCGTCCGGGAGTCGGTCATGCGGCGGATCAGCCGCTTACCCAACGTCGACCCGGCGATACGCAGCGAATGGCGGGAAGGCCGCGTGGGGCTGCTGGGAACACAGCTCTGCCTCATCACCTCGGACCGGAAGATCCTGCTCAGAAGGCGGGGAGTCAACGTCCTCTTCGCCCGGAACCGCTGGGACGTCTCGGTCAGCGGTTTCTGCGGCACCGTCGATCTCGACGGTGAGTCGATACTGAACCCCTGCCTGACGGCGGAGCACGAGACGCTCAGAGAGATCGGCCATGTGCGCGCCGACCCGCGCAATCTGCGCATGCTGGGCGTGGTTCGCAACACGAACACGGGTGCCTTCGACATCCTCCTGGCCTGGGAGACCGACTCGGACTCCAGAGCCATCATGAAACTCCTGACGGCCAAGAACGCCCGGGAGAACACGGTTTTCGACACCGGCGTCCGGGCGATCGAACGCTACGTCTGGGACTCCAAGAACCTCCTCGTCAACCTGGACGCCGAGGACATGGAGTTCGCCTGGGACAGGTGCGGCGTCAAGGCCGAGGACTTCGAACCCCAGTCCCTGCTGTGCCTTGACCTGACCTTACGGATGTTCGCGAGCGACCGGGAACACGGGTTCCTGCGGCAAGGAGGTCCGGAAAATTGAGCGCACTCACCCGGGTGTCTCGGAAAGTCGTCTACACCAACCCCTGGCTCACCGTCTACGAGGACAGGATCAACCGCAGCGGAAAGCCCGGGATCTACGGTGTCGTCGAACGCCCGGACTCGGTCGTCATCAGCGTGAAGTCCCCCGGCGGGAACCTCCTGATGCTCAACAGCTTCCGCTACCCGACCGGCGAATGGTCCCTTGAGCTTCCGATGGGCGGGATCGACGGCGGCGAGTCCCCCGCCGGCGCGGCGCGGCGCGAACTGCGCGAGGAGACCGGTGTCCGATGCGACGATCTCCAAGAGCGCGGCTGGTTCTACGCCCTGCCCGGCCTGAGCGACCAGAAGGTCTACGTGTTCTCCGGCTCGGCCCCCGACGGGACCTTCGGGGGCGACATCGCCGAGCACAGCGAAGAAGACCTGGGCAGTACCGCGTCGGTCGCCGCGAACCGCCTGGGCGAGATATACCGGCAGGGCCGGATCACCGACAGCCTGACCCTGTGCGGCCTGCTCATCGCCGGTTTCCACTTCACCTGACCGCGGTCTTGGGCGACAGGCCGCAAGTCAACGCAGTGGGTGGACGCGCAGGGCCGTGAACTCGAACTCGCAGTTGTCGGCACGCAGGCCGATCGAACCGGAGCGGGCGATCGGCGGGCCGTGCTCGCCGCCGTCCACGGCCTCCAGCAGTTCGCGGCCGTTCCGGGAGACGGCGATGGTGACCAGTGAGCGGCCGTTGGAGGTGATCCGGACGCCGAACGACTGCCACGCACCGAACCGGAACGGGGCCCGGACCTGGCCGAGTGTGACGTAGGTGCCGCCGTTCTCGGTGCCGCCGGTCAGCTTCTTCTTCACCACCAGCAGCCCGTCCCGCCGGTTCAGCGAAGCCACGTAGAGCTCGGTCTGGTCCTGGCGGCGCAGCATCAGGTGGACGCCGTCGCTCGGCCTGGTCGGTGCGCGCCCGCCGCCGGCCACGAACCGCAGGGTGCGGATCCTCAGCGTGACCTGGACGTCGTCGAAGTCGGTACGGCGCGTGTTCATCCGGAACACGCTCGACCCCGTGCCGGTGGACGACCGGGCGTCGGGGGTGGCGCCGTCGGGCGGACCCGACCAGCCGACGCCGTTCCGGGCGAAGAAGGATCCGCTGGTCACGTCCCAGTCCGGGGAGCGGCGCGCGTCGGAGGCGCGGGGGTTCCAGTGCGCGTACTCGTTGGTGATCAGCCGGTCGCGTCCGGACGTCGCGGGCGCGAAGTCCGCGCCGCCGGAGCCGAGGCCACCGGTCACCGACCAGACGGCCGGGGGGATCGCGGCGACGGCGAGGGCCCCCGCGATGATGGCCTGCCGGGAGGGCATCGGCTACCCCGTGTCGAGCGCCGTGCAGAAACCGCGCGCGCGAAGCCCGCTGATGATCGTCGGGAGGGCCTCGATGGTGGTGGCGGAGTTGGCGACGCCGTCGTGCATCAGCACCACCGAGCCGGGGACCGCCTGGTCGAGGACGGTGGCGGCGATGTCGGCGGGACGCCGCCCGCGCCAGTCGGTGGTATCGACCGACCAGCGGACGACTCGCAACCCGAGCGCGCGGGCCTGGCCGTCCACGATGCCGTCGGTGTCGCCGAACGGCGGCCGGAACTGGGTGGGGCGCGGCGCACCCGCGCGGGTGATCGCGGCGTTGGTGTCGGCGAGCTGGCGGCGGACGGCGGCGGTGTCGAGGTCGGTCATGTGCGGGTGGTCCCAGCTGTGGTTCTGGGCGAGATGCCCGCCGGCGACGACCGCGCGGACCAGGTCCGGATGCGCGGTGGCCTTCTCGCCCATCATGAAGAACGTGGCGCGGACGTTGTAGGCGCGCAGGACCTCAAGGATCTGCGGCGTGTAGACGTCGGGGCCGTCGTCGAAGGTGAGAGCGACCCGTCCGCGCCTGCACACGTTGCTCGTGTCGGCGTTCTGGAGCATGGCGCGGGAGACGACGGTCTTGGCGCGGGCGGTGTCACCACCGCTGGGCTGCGGGAACAGCGCGTCCTGGGCGAGTGGAGTGATCGCGGCGAGTGCGAGGGCGCCGAAGCCCAGTTCGAGCAGGTGGCGGCGCAGCTGTCGGCGCGGGTGCCGTTCGCGGCGGGTGGGACGGCCGGGCCGCGTGGGCCCGGCCGTCCTCTTCTTCCTCGTCATAGGCCCTGATCCATAAGGGAGAAGTCGTCGACGATGAGGGTGCCGACGCCGGGCAGCGCGACGCCGAAGCTGATGTTGGTGGCGCCCGAGGGCACGGCGGGAGTCGTGACGAGCGTCTGCTGCCAGGTGTTCGTCTGCGTGAGGGTGGGACCGTTCGTCCAGAACGTCCATACTCCGGTGGCGCTGCGGTAGTAGATGCTCATCTTGGCGTGCACCGCCGACGACCAGGTGCCCTTGTACCAGACCCCGAGCCGGTATGCGTGGCCTGGTGTCGCGGCGGGCGCGCAGGTGCCGGCGTCCTGTTTCGTGACGAGCTTCCGGTCGCCGTCGGTGTACGCGGTGACGTCGACCCGCTCGGCGTACTGCCCGGTATGCGAGGCGCTCGTCCGCGACCAGGTGTAGGTGTTACTCCCGTATCCGCCGAGCTGGAAGCAGTCGGGGACGTTGCCGGTCGCGGTCTCCAGCGACGGGTTCTGAACGCTCGTCGGCGACGGCGGCCCGTCGACGGGTGGTTGCAGGCTTCCGCCGATGACCTGGTCGACCGTCTTCACCTGCGTCCCGTTCGCCGATCTCGGCGCCAGCCAGTCGAGGAACGATGAGAGGGTGGACGGGCTGATGGCATAGGTGTTGTCGCAGCCGTTGCAGACGTGGTGGATGACGAGCTGCACCCATCCCCCGCCGTGCGTTTCCGCCTGGGTGACGTAGCCCTGGAGCTGGGCGAGCGTCGTGTCCGTTTTGACCGAGTCGGGGGTCTGGGTGAAGTAGGCGTCGGCGGGCGGGATCGTCTCGGCGTAGCCGCACCCGTTGCAGCTGCCGGGCGAGACGACCCCGCCGACCGTCCGGGCGCTGTTGTAGCCGCAGTCGTGCACCACCTGCTCGGACGTACCGTCGGCGTTCCCGTACGGGTAGGCGAAGTTCTTGATGGTGAAGCCCATGTTCAGTAACGCGACGCGGTCGTCGCAGACCTGCCGCTGCTGCTCGGCGACGGACAGCGTGGGCAGGTCGGCGTGCGTGATGGTGTGCCCGGCGATCTCGTTCCCGGCGGACTCCAGCGACTCGATCTCCGCCTGCGTCATGTAGCCGGACGTCCCGACCCGCGCGCTGTTGATGAAGAACGTCCCTTTCATTCCGTGGCCGGCGAGCACCGGACGGGCGTTGTCGTACTGGTCCTGCGACCCGTCGTCGAACGTCAGCGACACGACCGTGCCGGTTTCGGCGCGTGCGGGCGCCGGGACGAGGACGAACGCGGTGACCAGCGTCGTGGCGAAGAGGAGAAGGATTCGTGGATGCATCATCGGACTCCAGGAAATCGCTCAGCCCGCGCGGAGCGGGTCGAGCGTCGGTTCGTGGAAGATCAGGGTGCTCTGGTCGCGCGCCGCGATCTCGAACTTCAGGCCTCCTTTGCCGAGCCGCGGGTCGATCGTGGCGTGCAGCGGCGCGCCGCCCGCCACGGCGACGGTGAGCCGGGTGCCGCGCACCTCGATCCGGACGTCCCGCGCTCCCGCGCGCGACGCGATCGGCCGCCGGCCGAGCACGACCGGGTCCCGGTCGTCGACCCGCTGCCTGACCAGGACGGACGCGGTGCCGACGACGACCTCGACGCGGCCGCGGCGGTCCACGGCCGCGCCGTCCCGGACCGCGATCACCGCGCTGGTGCGCGGGTCGATCCCGAAGACCGACGTGGTCACCCGGTAGTCCGTCCACCGGCTGGTGTTGACGCCGCCGAGCAGGCAACTCCCGTAGACATCGCTGGTCACCCGCAGGTCGGAGGCGTGGCGCCGGCAGGTCGCCAGGTCGCCCGTCCACGGCAGCGCCCACAGGTCGTGCGGCGGCGGGGTGGGGACGGCGCCGCGGATCATCTCCAGCAGATCGGACACCGACGTGGTGGCGCGGACGCCGATCCGGCCGAGCGCCCAGCGCGGTGAATCCGCCGTCAGCGCGTCCACATGGCCGGTCGGGACGTTCTCGCCCACGAACGCCTCAGCGAACCCCGCGTGCCGGAGCAGTGCGGGCAGTTCCGCCGCGATCCGCGGGTCGTTGCCGGACCCTCCCGGCCGACCGAACGGGTAGGAGAACGCCGTCACCCGGTGCCCGAGCGTCTTGCGGAAGAAGCGCTGGCTGCGGGCCAGATCACGGCGGACGCGGGCACGCCAATGCCCGATCGTCTCCCGCTTTCCGTCCACGAGGATCAGGTTCGGCATCGGCGCAGCGACGTCCCCGGGGATCCGGGCGAGGTCGTGCAGGCCGTCACTGTGCGAGCCGAATTCCCAGCGCCCGGTCGCGGCGAGGTCCTCGACCTGCCGGGTCGACAGGTAGTAGGACGGCGTGCCCGGCTGGACGATCTTCCCGGTGGTGAGGAAGCCTGCCGCGGTGAAGCCGTGCTCCTTCAGCACCGGGTCGGCGGTCGTCCAGTCGGTGAGCCGGCCGTCGTCGAAGGTGATCAGCAGGGCGCGGGGCGGCAGGTCGACGGGCCGGCGCGCGAGCAGGTCCTCCACGTCCCGCAGCCGGACCGTCCGGTACCCGGCCGCCGCCAGCGCCGCCATGTGCTCACCGAACAGTTCGCGTGACAGCGTGCTGCCGGTGTGGCCGGTGCCGGACACCCCGTGATACGTCAGGACGAGCACTGATCCCGGATAGCGGGGAAGCGCCGCCGCGGTTCGCGCCGTCCCCGGATCCAGCCGGACGGCCAGCGCCTCCTTCTGTCCCGGGTCGAATGGACGGCTCAACGTCACCCACGTGGTGAGCGCGAGACCGAGCGCGCACAGGAACACCAGGCCGGTGAACGCCCGGAACAGCCGGGTGGACCGGGCGGGCGGCGGCCTGTCCCACGGCGCGGGCTCCACCCGCTCAGCCATCGCTCGCCGCCGCGCTGTAGACCTGGACCGGACGCGGCGCGGCCGGCGACGCGGGTGTCGTCGTGTCCCGCGTGCCCCACTTCCCGTCCCGGATCCGCGCGATCGCCCACAACAGCTGGGGCGAGAACGCGACATAGAAGAACGTCCCGATGAACGCGTAGATCCACATGCCGTCGTCGCGCAGCATCCGGTACGTCAGCGCGTAGCCCATCGACACCAGGTACAGGCCGAGGAAGTAGATCATCGGGAAGCGGCCGCCGGCGATCGGTGTCGCCAGGCTGTACAGCACCACGATCGGGCTGAGCAGCCCCGCGATCGTCTGCACGGCGATCGACGGCAGGGCCCGCGTCCGGCTCCGCCACACGTGAGCCAGCAGCAGCGGCCCCTCCCGGCTCCACGACTTCTTCCACCGCAACTGCTGCCGGAAGAACTTGCGGTACCGGTCCGGCGCGTCCGTCCACGCCTCCGCCCGGGCGTCGTAGCGGGTCGTCCAGCCGGCCTTGATGACCCGGTTGGTGAGCGCCCGGTCGTCCCCGTAGGTGCACTCGACGCCGAGGAACCGCTGATGCTCCCACGCGTTCAGCAGCGGCGCGATCGCCGTCCGCCGGTACGCCGCGAAGCAGCCGGAGCAGCACGTGACCGCGCCCAGCACCGACTCGGCGCTCTTGAGCAACTGGAACGACACGTAGTAGCGCGCCGCCTGCATCCTGGTCAGCACGTTGCTCTCGGCGTTGCGGACGTAGGTGAGCCCGGAGATCGCGCCGACCTTCTCGTCGGCGAACCCCTGCACCAGCAACCGGACCGAGTCCGGCGCCGGCATCGAGTCGGAGTCGACGAACACCAGGATCTCCGCCGACGTCGCCCGGATCCCGGCCGCCATCGCCGCGCGCTTCCCCTTGTTGCCGCCAAGGTCGACGCACCGCACCTGCCCCTCCGGATACTGCGCGGCGGCCTCCTGCATGCGCTCCCACGTGTCGTCGGTGGACCCGTCGTTCACCACGACGATCTCCAGCCTGTCCCCGGGATAGTTCAGCCCGATGCAGGAGTGGATCGTCCGGGCGACGGCCTCGCCCTCGTTGTAGGCGGGCACCACGATCGCGACGGACGGGGCGATGCCCGCGTCACGCGGCGGCCGGTAGAACACCGCGAGCACGAACCGGCTGATCACATAGCTGCTGACCAGCACCGTGTACGTCGGCAGCAGCAGGTTGCCGCGCATGTACGCGACCTTCACGCCGACATGCCAGATGATGACGCCGCAGATCGCGGCCACACCGGCCAGCGCTCCGAGCGGCACCGGGCGTGCTGTCCGGGGCAGGCCGCCGAAGGGGATCCGCGGCCTTCGGCGGCGGCTCACAGCGCCACGCGCCGGGCGCGGCCGGAGAAGCGGTACGTCGCGTCCAGCAGCAACTGGTCCTCGTGCAGCCAGCCCAGGTCGAGGGCCTGGTGCGGGGTGTGCGCGATCACTAAGTCCGCCGAGCCCGGTTCGACGCTCGCCAGCTTCGTCCCGCCCTCGGTGACCAGCTCAGGCACGTGCGGATCGTGGTATCTGACCCGCGCGCCCGCCGCGAGCAGCCTGTCGATGATCTCCAGCGCGGGCGACTCGCGCAGATCCTCGACCTCCGGCTTGTAGGCGACGCCGAGGATCAGCACGTCCGCGCCCGCCAGACCGCGCCCCTGGTCCGACAGCACCTGCCGGGCCCGCTCCACCACCCGCCCCGGACGCATCGCGATGGCGTTCATCGCCGCCGACACCAGCGGCGTGTCCAGCCGGTCCCGCTTCAGCTGCCACAGCAGGTAGTGCGGATCGCACGGGATGCAGTGCCCGCCCGCCCCCGGACCGGGAAAGAACGGCATGTACCCGTACGGTTTCGTCGCCGCCGCCTCGATGACCTCCGTCACGTCAAGCTCCAGCAGCCGGCTCGCGTCCGCGAACTCGTTGACCAGCGCGATGTTCACGGCCCGGAACGTGTTCTCCAGCAGCTTGGTCATCTCGGCGGCCTCCGCCGACGACACCGTGTGCAGCTTCCCCGCGTACCGTCCGAGCAGCCCGGCGGCCCGCTCCGCGCACCGTGGCGTCATGCCCCCGACCACCCGCGGCACGTCCTCGTGCGCGTGCCGGTCGTTGCCCGGGTCGATCCGTTCCGGGCTGAACGCGACGAACACGTCCGTCCCCACCCGCAACCCCCGCGCGGTCAGCGGCCGGGCGAGCAGTTCCTTCGTCGACCCCACGTAGCTGGTCGAGGTCAGCACGATCGTCTGCCCTGTCCGGGCGTGCGCGGCAGCGGTGGCGCACGCCCCTGCCAGCGCCCTGAGGTCCGGGACGAGATGCCGGTTCACCGGCGTCGGGACGCAAATGATCACCGCGTCCGCCCGGGACGCGTCGGCGGGCTCGGCGGTCACCGCGAACCCGTCCCGCGCCGCCCGCAGCCGTTCATGGTCGTTGTCCAGCAGGTCGACGCGTCCGGACCGGATGGCCTCCAGCCGGCCCGGGTCCAGATCGACGCCGAGCACGCGCAGCCCGGCGGCGTGGAAGGCGAGCGCGGTCGGCAGCCCGACATAACCCAGCCCGATGACCGCGACATCGTATGTCGATGAATCGGCGGATCGCGCCCTAACAGGCGAAGCAGCGAAGGACATGGCTCATTGATCTCCCGCGTGAGGTCCAGATGAACTGGACTCTCTCCACTATCTGCCGCCCATATCTTGGAGCAGCGAAAGATAACCAGGACCCACCCGAAAGTCAGACCTATCATGATCACTGGCCATAGATTCTTATCCGACTTTTCCTGACAGGCATCCTGGATTTTAATCCCTTGGAACCGGGTCCAGCCCAGGCAAGCTGAAACCCGATTCCCGCGTTCCGCGTAATTTGACGTTTTTAGAGGTGTGGTGCCGACCTGAAAGGTTCAGCGCGACGATTCGATGGGCCGGCCCGGCGATGCCGGAGGCGCAGATCGTTGGTTCTCGGCGGCCTGGAGGGCACCGCGCGAGCGGAGGATATTGGCCGGGCTGCCCTATGGGTGGAGTTCGTCCGGGTCGGCTATTCCCTGATCGCCCCTGTCGGCACGTCTCACCCGCGAATGCCCGAGAGTCGGTTATGCGGCGGATCAGCCGCTTGGCAACGCCGACCCGGCGATACGCAGCAAATGACAGGAAGGCCGCGCGGGGTTGTCGAGGACGCAATTCTTCCTCATCACCTCAGACCGGAAGATCCCACTCAGAAGGCGGGGCGTTGTCCTCTTCGCCCGAACCGCTGGGACGTCTCGGTCAGCGGTTTCTGCGGCACCTCCGATCTCGACGGCGAGTCGATACCGACCTCCTGCCCGCCGGCGGAGCATGAGACGCCCGGCGAGATCGGCCATGCGCGGGCCGACTCCGCGCAATTCACCCGCGCGAGCCGTCCAGGCGGCGGCCACGGGGGCCGGCGGAGAGCAGACCGCCAGTGGCACACCCTCGGGATGGTTGCCCATTTCACCGAGGGGAGAGGGGTCGGGACAGCGGCCAGGTTCCAGCGAGCGCGGACCGCACCGACCCGGCCGTCCGGGAGAGAACGACGCGATGAGAGTCATGCTGAGAGCGCACATGGACACCAAGGCTTCAAACGAGGCGCTCAAAAGCGGAAAACTTCCGGAGATCCTCAATTCAATGATGGATCGGCTCAATCCTGAAGCGGTCTACTTCGGCCCCGGCGAGGGCGGACGCGCCTGCACCGTGGTCTTCGACATGCAGGACAGCTCAATGCTGCCGAGCATCGCCGAGCCGCTTTTCCAGGAGCTGGGCGCGAAGGTCGAGATCCAGCCGGTGATGACCCGAGAAGATCTGGAGAAGGGTCTCACGGCGCTGCGGCAAAGCTGACCAAGGCCCCGGCCCGCCCGCACGGCCGTCCCCCGGATGGTTCGAGCGGGCCGGCCGGGGGTGGGGCTGGTGGCGGTGCAGATCGAGCAGCCGCGCACGCAGACGCCGGTCAGGGGCGCAGGCGAGGTCGAGAGGTGCATGCCCTCCACGCCGGACAGCTCATCGGTCCGAGGCTCATCTACGAGAGCCCCAAAAAAAATCGGGGCGGCGATGTCGAGAACCCGGAACCGGCTCCGTCCCCGGTGTGAACGCGACCAGAATGGGTCGCACCAGCATCGAGGAGAGACCCGATGGCCAAGTACCTGCTGCTCAAGCACTACCGCGGCGCCCCGGCTTCGGTCAACAACGTGCCGATGGACCGGTGGACGCCGGAGGAGATCTCGGCCCACGTCCAGTACATGAACGACTTCGCGGCCCGGCTGGAGGAGACCGGCGAGTTCGTCGACGGTCAGGCGCTCGCACCCGAGGGGACGTGGGTCCGGTACGACGGCGAGGGCCGCCCGCCGGTCACCGACGGCCCGTTCGCCGAGACCAAGGACCTCATCGCCGGCTGGATGGTGATCGACGTCGACGGCTACGAGCGCGCCGTCGAGCTGGCCGGGGAGCTGTCGGCCGCCCCCGGGGCGGGCGGCAGGCCGATCCACGAGTGGCTGGAGGTGCGCCCGTTCCTGACCGCGCCGCCCACCATCACGGAGTGACATCTCAGGTGAACGAGGTCCTGCTCCGGAGCCTCACGCCGAACGTCCTGGCGATCCTCGTCCGCCGCGGAGCCGACTTCGCGGCGGCCGAGGACGCCGTGCAGGACGCGCTGGTCGAGGCGGTCCGCGTCTGGCCGGCCGACCCGCCCCGGGACCCGAAGGGCTGGCTGGTCACCGTGGCCTGGCGCCGGTTCCTCGACACGACCCGGGCGGACGCCGCCCGCCGCCGACGCGAGGACCTCGTGGACGAGGAGCCTGCCCCCGGGCCCGCGCCCGCGGTGGACGACACGCTCCAGCTCTACTTCCTGTGCGCCCACCCGTCGCTGACGCCGTCGTCCGCGGTCGCGCTCACGCTGCGCGCCGTCGGCGGGCTGACCACCCGCCAGATCGCCCAGGCCTACCTGGTGCCCGAGGCGACCATGGCGCAGCGCATCAGCCGGGCCAAACGCACCGTCTCCGGCGTGCGGTTCGACCAGCCCGGCGACGTCGCCACCGTGCTGCGCGTCCTCTACCTGGTCTTCAACGAGGGCTACTCCGGCGACGTCGACCTGGCCGCCGAGGCCATCCGGCTCACCCGGCGGCTCGCCGCCGCGATCGACCATCCCGAGGTGGCGGGGCTGCTCGCCCTCATGCTGCTCCACCACGCCCGGCGCGCCGCCCGGACCGCGCCCGACGGCAGCCTGGTACCGCTCGCCGAGCAGGACCGCGGCCGGTGGGACACCACGTTGATCGCCGAGGGCGTCGAAATCCTGCAGGCGGCCCTCGCCCGCGACCGGCTGGGCGAGTTCCAGGCCCAGGCCGCCATCGCGGCACTGCACGCCGACGCGCCCACCGCCGAGGAGACCGACTGGGTACAGATCGTCGAGTGGTACGACGAGCTCGCGCGCCTGACCGACAGCCCGGTCGTCCGGCTCAACCGCGCGGTGGCCGTCGGCGAGGCCGACGGACCACGCGCCGGCCTGGCGGCGCTCGCGGCGCTGGACGCCTCACTACCCCGATACGCCGCGGTGGCGGCGTATCTCCACGAGCGCGACGGCGACCTGGCGACGGCGGCACGGCTGTACGCCGAGGCGGCCCAGAAGGCACCCAACCTCACCGAACGCGACCACCTGACGCGCCAGGCCGCCCGCCTCAACACCCACCGGCACCGCTGACGAGCCGCACCCGAAGCCCGCCCGGTCGGCGCAGGCCGTGGCCGCGCGCAGGACCGTGGACGTGCGTCACCGACGTCGCGGCGACTCACCATGAGCTTCGGTCCGTGTGGGTCTTCGCTGTTACGGACGGCGACGACATTGGAAATCAGCGCCCGTGCCACAGCCGTAGATCGCGCCGGTGACCTGCGGTGACGCTGGACGCGGGGCGGCCACCCGACTTGGACGCGTTCTGTGATCTATTGTGAGCGGGGAGTGCCGGTGCGGTGTCCCTGCCCGGTGGCGTGAGTAGGGCACCGTGCTGCGCGCTTCAAGATCGGTCGGAATGTGCTGTTCGAGGAATCGGACGTGCGGGCCTGGATCAAGGCGCACGGCATACCTGCCGAGCCCTGCTGCCGGGCATCGCAAGGATTGGGTGCCGTCGCAGCAATGAGTCTGCCGGCGTCCACAGGTCTACCTCCCGACCGAGACGACCAACTCATCGGGAGTAAGGCATGGGCCTCATCCATATCGCGATGTTCGCAACCCTCGACCTCGTCGGACAGTCGCCCGGCGGCCCCGACGAGGACCCGGTGGGGTTCCCGTTCGGCGGCTGGCAGGCGCCCCTGCTGGACGAGGTCACCGGGGCGCAGATCGGCGCCGCGTACGAGGGCACCGACGCCCTCCTGCTCGGCCGGCGGACGTATGACATCTTCGCCGCCTACTGGCCGCACCAGGAGGGCGGCGAGGACAACGAGATCGCCGTGCTCTTCAACAGCGTCCCCAAGTACGTGGCCTCCCGCGGCAAGCCCGACCTGTCGTGGGCCGGGTCCACGCAGCTCGGCCCGGATCTGGCCGGCGCGGTGCGCGAGATCCGCGACCGGCACGAGCACGTGAAGGTCGTCGGGAGCCTGAACCTGGTGCAGACCCTCCTGCACGAGAAGCTCTTCGACCGCCTCGACCTCTGGGTGCACCCGATCGTGCTCGGCGTCGGGAAGAAGGTGTTCGACGGCGGCGAGGTGCCCACGAACCTCACACTCCTCAAACCACCGGCAGCCAGTCCGAAGGGCACCGTGTACCTGTGCTACGGACTCGCCGGCGGCACGCCCGGGACAGGGGACATGAGCGCACCCGATCACGGTGTCGGCCACGACAGCTGAAGCCGCCCCGTGCCAGGTGGGTCCGTATCGTCGGCGGTGCATCCGCCAGGTCGCATTCCGTCACGGCGTCGGCAGTTCGAAGTGCCGACGCCGTGACGACATGCCTCGCCAGAGAGTCACCGCCGTCACGCAATGGTCCGGCAGGCCCCGTGGTAGCCAGGTCCGTTGGGTGCGTGCACGATGAACGGCGGGTCGGCAGTGGCCGAGCATGCTCGCGGACCGCACGTCACATTGGCCGTCCACCATCGCGGACGTCGCCCAAGCCGTTCAGACCTGTGTCGGCGGACGGCCGTCATGCATCCCACGCCTGGCCGTCCAGGCTCAGGTCAGGTCTTCGAGGCGGCGCTCGATCTCCGTGTGGCGGGGGTTCGCCAGGGCTTCGTAGAGTTCCGCCGCGCGACGCCGGCAGTTGAGTGCTTCCGCTGTTCGGTCGGCCTGGTGAAGTGCTTCCGCGAGTGATTCCAGGGCCAGGGCCTCGCTGCGGCGGTCACGGAAGGCAGCGAAGGACTCGGCAGCCTGACGGAGGTGGGAGATGGCCTCTTCGGTTCGACCGGCTTCAAGGAGGCTCGTGGCCAGCGGTAGTTTTCCGTAGGCGAGCGTCCATTGGTCGTCAATGACTTCGAAGATGAGGGCCGCTTGTTCCAGGAGTTCAATCGAGCGCGGCAGGTCATGGAGTGCCCGTGCGCACTTGCCCAGACTCAGCAGGGACATGCCTTCACCGCGCCGAGGACCGGCCGCGCGGAAGACACGCAGCGCCTGTTGGAAGTACTCCTGCGCTGAGATGAAGTCCGCGCGCTCTTCCCGGAGAAGTCCCAGTCCGCGTAGCGCGAACCCTCGCATCCAGCCTGCCGAGATCACATCCGCCATGCTCGCCGTTACCTGGTAGTGCGTCGCGGCCTCGTCGGGTCGGCCGGCGCGCCAGACGGCATCGGCGAGGATGAGGTTGCAGACGGCCTCGCCATAGGTATCTCCGATGGTTCGAGCGGCCCGCAACCCCAGTCGCATTCCCTCTTCCCAGTCAGTCCAGTAGGACTGCAACTCTAGAAGGCCGCTTGCAACCGTGGCCAGTTTCCAGGTTATGTCGAACTGGCCGTATTCTATTGATTGATTCAAAGCCGCGACGATGTTCGCCCGTTCCTCCGCGAACCAGCGTGTTGCGTCGGCGGAACTTCCGACTTTCTCTGCAACCTCGATATCGTCATCTGGAACGAGTGGAACCATCGCGGAATGGGGTAGCGCCGCCCGTCGCCGGGCATCGGTGGAGAGGAGATACCACGTCAGCCCTCGCCGTACGGTCTGTGTACGTTCCTCTCGAGTGTCCTCCTCCTGGGCGAGTTCCAGTACGTACGACTTCAAAAGATCGTGCATGTGGAATCGATTGGGCTGCACCTCCTGAAGAAGATGAACACCGGTCAGCGTGTGCAGCCGCCTTTTTGCGGTTACGACGGTCGTGCCGATCAACGCGGCGGCCGCGCCGGGGCCGATATCCGGGCCGGCGTGCAGGCCGATCCTCCGGAAGGATTGTCGCAACTCGGGCGTCAACGCACGGTAGGACCATGAGAACGCGGTCCGAGTGTCGCTTAGCTCATCCTCGAGGGAGGCGAGGGCATCAAGCCTGTTCTGTTCGTTGACTAACTCACCGACGACTTCCGGCAGAGAGATATGAGGTCTGGCGGAAATACGCTCTCCGACTATCCGCAACGCCAGCGGCAGATGACCGCACAACTCGGCGATCTGAAAAGCCGCCGACAACTCGGGTTCTACACGTGACCGTCCTACGATCTGAGATAGAAGCTCAACTGATTCTTCTGAAGAGAGGAAGCCCAGGGTCACGCGCAGCGCTCCTTCTCGCGCTACCAGTCCAGGGAGTGTGCTACGGCTGGTTACGACGGTGAAACAATCCGGTGACGCAGGCAAGAGGGGACGAACCTGCTTGGAGGAAGACGCGTTGTCTATGAATACGAGAACGCGCTTGCCGTTCAAGGTCGATCGGTAGAGCGACGCGCGCTCTTCAAGAGTCTCCGGAACCCTGTCAGCGGGGATTCCCAGTGCACGAAGAAAGGCATCGAGTGCATGTAGCGGAGCGATCGAGGAAACCGGCCCGTATCCCTGAAGATCCATATAAAGATCGCCGTCGGGAAAGCGGTCGCGAACTTGATGAGCCCAGTGCAGAGCCAGTGCCGTCTTACCGATGCCCGGCGATCCGATTAACGCGTAGACCCTCGCCAAGGCGGTGCGCTCGTCGTCCCCTGTACGATTTCTCTCCAGGACCTCATGCAGCACCCGAAACTCAACGGCTCGGTTGACGAAGCAATTTGGTCTCACAGGCAACTGCCGAGGCACTGGAAAATTATCAGCACCCTTGCGCACAAATATGTCACCGTGCACAGTGTCGACCTGTAAGACCGTCCTGGCGTCACCAGTGAAGTCGTTCATCACATCGGCTGGTAGGACCCGTGCTCCGTTGCGCGCTCCCATACCGATTCAAAGGCGCTGGAACACGACTTCACGATGGCCGGGTCTTCGGTTATTTCGTGGCCGAGGTAGGTGCCGTCTCCGGCAAAGAAACCGAAGCGGACAAGCTTGTCATCGAACACCCAGAAGTCGTTGCCGGGCAGCGCGAGGTCTGATGCTCGTCTCCGAGGCAACCACCGGACCTTCTCTCCTGCGGGAATGTTCAGTACGGGCGTGACCTCGTACTCGTGCCGGATGAAGTCGGTGATCGGTTCTGAAACGACGCGGGCCCGGCGTATGTCGACTCCACGTGCGACCGTCGCGACTACCAGATCATACCAGTCACGGAACCGCTCGACGGGATCGAACTTGACTCCGGCTTTCCAATCGAGATACGTCTCATCATCAGGCGTGTACATGTCTCGCATTTCCAGATGCACGGCCGAATACCGGCATCCGGCGAAGAGTTCGTCAAAGGTTGGCCGCTCCGCCACCACACGCCTCCTGAATGATCATCTTCATACGCGCGGGAAGCCTTACAACCTTCTCGTTCTCCGCGACCGGGCTCCGCGCCGCCACTTCGGCCAGCGTAGCGTGATCAGTCACTTCCCACCCCTGAAACACGAGGTCCCCAGTTGCCTCGTCCACCCATACGGACGGGCAGTTACCGCCGTTAGTGTCAGGGTCGATACCGATGAACACGAGTGCCATGACATCCTCCGCGAGGCTACTCACACTGCCTGCTTAAAGACTCGCCCGCGCCGGGCATCCAGTCAACGGTACGATATAAATATCGACCTTCGGGATGCCTACCTTACAGCCCCCGGTCGTCCATACCAATAAGGTGAACGGAAATTGGAGTTTGATGCCGGTTATATTGGCTCGCTTCAAGATACCGGCGCACTGGCAGGGGGGCGCGGTGTGGGCGGATGGATGAGGAAGGGGCGGCGGCACGCCCCAGCGTTTGCGCCAGCTGTCGCGTTCGGCGCCCTTGGTGGTGTAGGCAGAGCCATCTGGTCGGGTGGCGGCTCGCCCAGCCGACGCAGGCCGTGACCGCACGCGGGACCGTAGGCGTGCGTCATCGACGTGGCGACATGCAAGCGAGGGCGGCCGAACGTCCAGCATGCAGAGTCGCTGCCAGCCGTCCGGCCACTGCGTCCGTCAGAGGTTCTTGAGGGTCACTGCGAAGTGGCGGAAGTCATCGCGACTCATGATGACCTTGGGACCGTCGGGGTCCTTGCTGTCGCGGACAGCGATCTGGTCTCCCGCAGATGCAAGTTCCACACAATTTCCACCGTTCTCTGTGCTCAAACTTGCCTTGCACCAGACGGCCCTACTCAGGTCCATCTCGTCGTTCCTCCGGAGCACGCAGTTTAATTTCAGAGGTTCTTGAGAGTCATGGCGAGTCGCTGGAAATCTTTGTGGTTCATGATGAGTTTGGGACCAGAGGGATCCTTGCTGTCACGGATGGCAACGGTACCGGGAACGCTGGCAACTTCTACGCACTCGCCGCCGTTGGAGGTGCTGCGGCTGGCCTTGCGCCAGACGGCCTTACTCAGATCCATCTCATCGTCCATCCGGTGCGCACAGCTTAATCTCAGCGGTTCTTGAGAGTTGCGGCGAGGCGTTGGAAGTCTTTGTGGTTCATGGTGAGTTTGGGGCCAGAGGGGTCCTTGCTATCGCGAATGGCAACGGCACCCGGAACGCTAGCGACTTCCACACATTCTCCGCCGTTAGCGCCACTATAGGACGACTTTCGCCACGCAACCTTGCTCAAGTCCATTTTTTCTCAACAACTTCCCTGATGCGTGCGGTAGATTCGGCTACCGAGTAGGCGAGACCGCGAATCTCTGCAAGTGCCTGGTGTATGAGTTTCAGATGATGGGGCTCCTCTATGGTAACCCCGTGGGGGATGGTCTCGGCATAAGCGACCTCAGATAGATCGTCCATCTTCGCGAGCGTTACCGAGCCGACGTTGCCCAGGTGCTCACCTCGAGATGGCACCACGTGGACCATGAGCCTGTCCGAGACACACGCGATGAGGTGATTGAGTTGTTCTCGCATGATGCCAGGGTTGCCGACTTCGCGGTATAGGACCCCTTCATCCAGGTAGAGGCTGAAAATCGGGGGCGGCGGGACGTCCCTGGTCAGGACGGCCTGACGGGCCATCCGTGCTTCGATCGCTTCTTCGTTGCCTCGCAGGATCGCACCCGCGTACGACCGGATCTGCACCAGGCCGTGCACTGTAGTCGGCTGCCATGAGGTGAGCATGGCCGCCTCGCCCTCGATTGTGGGCCAGTCGAACCAGCTCGGGAAGGCGACAGCTTCGTCGTTGGTGAGGTCGTCATGAAGGCTGAGGAGGACGCCCCCAGCTCTCAACTCTGGATCCATGATCTCGACGAAGTCGCGTTTGCACCGTTTCTTCCCGCTCTCGACCTGCGAGACGAAGGACGCGGTCTTGCCGGTGCGCTGGGCGACGCGCGCCTGGCTTAACCCTGCACGCTCCCGGTACCGCCGGAACTGCCGGCCGAACGCGGCCAGCGCGGGGGACGTCACTGCACGTCGTCGGGGGGATGCCATGCTCGTCGCTCCTTAACCAGACGGAACCACGTATAACCGGGGAGTGGAAGCCAGCAATGAGATGTTGCGTCTTTCTGGATGTTAACAGTGACTCTGCGTTGATGGGTGTCTTACTGACAGATACGAGAACCCGCATGACCAGAGGTCGTACTGATGCCAACCATTGCTTTCGCGCCGGAGAGACCGGCGCTCGTGCTGGAGCCGACTGATCGGGCGCCCGCCATGGCGCGGCGCTATCTCACCGAGCGGTTCCGGGAACTGGGGCACGCCGACGACTTCGTCGGGCGGCTCGTGGTTACCGAGTTGGTTACCAATTCCTACAAGCACGTCGGTATCGGGCACATCGTGGTCCGGGTCCTCCCGGACGTGCGCGAGCCGCTCACCGTCATCGAGGTCTGGGACGAGAGCACCGCCCCTCCCCTGGTCGGGGGCGGGGACCACGACGCCACCAGCGGGCGGGGGTTGCTGCTGATGTCCGAACTCGTCCACGACTGGGGCGTCCGCCCGCTCTACGAGGAGGGAAAGATCGTATGGGCTCGATGCGCCCGCTGAGGATCCGGGCGGGCCGCCACCTGCTGCGGTGGCGGACCTGGCTGGGCCGCAGGACTGCCATCCGGCACCTGAACCTGCTCGCCGACGCGGTCAAGGCCAAGGGGTACCGGTACGTCAAGCTCTACCAGGCCGACGAGTTCCCCACCCATCCGCCGGTGCTGTGGGTGTTCGCCTTCAGCCCCGACGACCACGTCCGCCTCCCGGTGGAAGTCCAGGCCACGCCCGGCAGGACCTGGGGCTACTACGAGGCCGGACGCGGGAGGCACGGCTACCTGTGTCCCTGCGACGACGTCGAGCACGCCGCCGGCCAGGTGGACGCGCTCCTCAGGCACCGCATGTTCCCCTCCACCTGGTAGCCCGCCGGAGAGTCGGCACGACGACAACAGGGGAGGGTGTCGCCCGGCGCAAGGCGGGTGATCAGCGGGTCTGTGCGGCTACGAGGACCTCGCCGGCCGGGGTGCGGTCGTACAGCACGGACCGTCCGGCACGCCGCCGCCGGATGAGCCGGGCGTCGAGCAGGATCTTGAGGTGGCGGCCCACCGACCCCAGTCCCTGACCGGTCAGGGCGACCAGCTGGGTCGTGCTCTTGGGCGTGTCCAGGAGAACGAGGACGCGCGCCCGCGCGGGTCCCAGCAGCGCGCCGAGCGCGTCGGACACCGGGACCGGATCCCGCTCCGCGAGCACGCCCGAGCACGGGTAGATCACCGCGTACCGGTCGGCCGTCCAGCACAGCCAGCCCACGACGGGGGTGACCGGGACGAACAGCAGGCGTTTGCCCGCGAGGTCCCGGGGCGGGTAGTCGTACTGGTTGGTCTGGAGGCGGCCCTCCCCCAGCCAGCGCATCCCCGGGCTCATCGTGCCGAGTGCGGTGACCCAGCCGCCCTGGCCGAGCAGCCCGGTCCGCGCGACGATGTCGGCCTCGATGATCCGCCTGCGACGGTCCCAGTCCGGCCGGACCGCCGTCGTCCAGATCCACTCCAGCAGGTCGGCGATGCGCTCGGCCAGGTCCGGCCGGTGCAGCCGGTCAGGGACCGGGCCGTCCAGCGCGACCTCCAGGTCCGTGTGCACCTGATCGGCCGGCCATTCGCGGACCTGCGCCAGTTCGTCGTGGAAGGCGGGATTCATCTCGCCGGTGGGCGCCGGCGTGACGAAATCGGCGAGATAGCGGGGACGCAGCGCCGACCGCACCAGCAGCGCGGTGATCGGGTCACCGGCCAGCCGTGCCCGGTAGGCGGGCAGGTGAGCGGCCAGCCACTGGCGCTCCCCGGGGTGCGCGGCCGTCCCCTTCGCCAGGACGATGAGGCACGCGGTGGTCTCCGACAGCGCCGAGACGACGAACCGGCTCTCCGCCAGGGTGTCCGTGCTGATCTGCCACCAGCCCATGTTTCGCCTCCCGGCGAAACATTAACGTGCGCGCCGCCGGGACGGTGAGACTCCCGATCATGCCCAGCACCTATCGAGGGCTGTTCCGCACGCCCGAATTCACCCCGCTGTTCGCCACCGCGTCGACGCATGTGGCGGCGTCGACCGTCAGTGGCCTGGCCCTCGGCACGCTCGTCTACACCGCCACCGGCTCACCGCTGCTGGCCGCGTTCAGCATGTTCGGCCCGTCCCTGGCCCAGGTGGTCGGGGCGACGGCGCTGCTGTCGGCGGCCGACCGGCTGCCGCCGCGCGCCGCGATGACGAGCCTGTCGGTCACCTTCGGGCTGGGCACCGCCGTGCTGGCCGTCCCCGGCCTGCCGCTGTGGGCCGTCTTCGCGGTGATCATGTTTCTCGGGCTGGCCGGTTCGGTGGGCGGCGGCGTACGGTTCGGGCTGCTCAGCGAGCTCCTCTCCGGTGAGGGCTACCTGCTCGGCCGCTCGGTGCTGAACATGTCCGTCGGAGTGATGCAGATCGGCGGGTTCGCCGCGGGCGGCGCCCTGGTGGCGGTCCTGTCCCCGCGCGGAACGCTGCTGGCCGGCGCCGCCCTCTACCTCGCCACGGCGCTCGTCGCCCGGTTCGGGCTGAGCCGCCGCCCCGCACGCGCCGCCGGGCGGCCGTCCATCACCGCGACCTGGCGGACCAACGCGTGGCTCTGGTCCTCGCCGCCCCGCCGGTACATCTACCTGGCCCTGTGGGTGCCCAACGGCCTGATCGTCGGCTGCGAGGCGCTGTTCGTCCCCTACTCGCCGCAGCACGCGGGCCTGCTGTTCGCGTTCGCCGGCGCGGGGATGCTCCTCGGAGACACCGCGACCGGCCGGTTCGTCCCGCCGGCGTGGAGGCGGCGGCTGGCCGCCCCGCTGCTCCTGCTGCTCGCCGCGCCGTACCTCGTCTTCGCGGCGCACCCGCCGTTCGGCCTCGCCGTGGCCGTCATCACCCTCGCGTCGATCGGCTACTCCGCCTCCCTGCTCCTCCAGGACCACCTCATGGCCCTCACGCCCAGGGACGTCCACGGGCAGGCACTGGGGCTGCACTCCGCCGGCATGGTCACCATGCAGGGCGTCGGCGCCACCCTCGCCGGAACGGTCGCCCAGTACGTCTCGTCCGCCACCGCGATGGCCGTCATGGCGGCGGGCTCCATCACGGTCACCCTGCTGCTGACCCCTGGGCTGCGCGGTAAGCCCCGGACCATCCCGGAGCAGCCGTCCGGGGCCGACCGAGAGGAATACCACGCGCGAACAAGTGCCCCCGAGATGCCGCCGAGTGTTTCCTAGGTGATGGACTGGGTGTTCGGCCTCGCGCGGCGCCGCCTGGGGCGGACGAACGCACCGTGCGGCTCGGGAGAATGCTCACAGCGGTCTTCGGAAGGCAGGAGTCGATATGTCCACACCCGTGTGCGTCGTTCTTGGGGCCGGGCCCGGTTTGGGGCTCGCCGTCGCCCGGCGGTTCGCCGCCGAGGGGTATCACGCGGTGCTGGCCGCGCGGCTGAGCGAACATGCCGAACCGCTGGCCGCCATGCTGCGGGACGAGGGGCACGGCGCGGAAGGGGCGGGTGTCGACCTGACCGACCCCGCGGCCGTCCACGACGTGATCGGCGGAATCGGGGAACGGCACGGCCGGATCGACCTTCTGCACTTCAACCCCAGCGTGTGGCGGGAGAAGGACCCGCTGCACCTCACCGTCCCCGAACTCCTTGAGGACGTGGCGCTCGGGGCCGGGGCGCTGCTGCCCGCCGTGCAGGCCGCGCGGCCGTTCATGCGGGCCGGTGCCCGGGTGCTCGTCACCGGGTCCGCCGCGGCGGACACGCCGTTCCACGGCGCCGCGTCGCTGGGCGTCCAGAAGGCCGCCGTGCGCAACCTCGTCACCAGCCTGGACGCCACCCTGGCGCCGGACGGGATCCGCGCGGTCGCGGTGCAGGTCAACGGTGTGCTCGGCAAGGAGGGCCCGTTCTCGCCGGCCCCGATCGCCGACGCCATGTGGCGGGCCGTCGCCAGGCCCGACGGCGAATGGACCCCGCACGTCCCCTACGACGGCTGACGCGGGGTGCCGGCCGCCGCCTCCGGGGTGAACCGGTCCGGGTCGAACCTCTGCGAGTCGGGCCAGTACTCGGGGTTCATGTGGACGGCCCAGAACGGGTAGAAGATCGTGCTACGCGGCGTGGCCCGCAAAGCCGGCTAGCCCCACCCGGTCCCGGTCGGCGGCGGGTTGTCGCGTCCGCCGCCGTCCGGGCGCGGGCCGGGGTCAGCTGAGGACGGCGTTCAGGCGCTCCTCGCGCAGGCGGTCGGCCCACGAGTTGTCCAGCGGCTGCAGCTCCGAGCCGACCGCCCAGCCGAGCAGCAGGTCGGCGAGGCCCGGGTTGCGGACGAGGGCCGGGCCGTGCATGTAGGTGCCAAGGACGCGTCCGCTGTAGGCGCCCTCGAAGCCGTCACCGGAACCGTTTCCGACGCCGTGCACGACCTTCGCGAACGGGCGGACGTTCTGGCCGAGGTGGGTGACGCCCTGGTGGTTCTCGAAGCCGGTGATGCGCGGGACGTTCAGCTCGGCCGCGACATCGCCGACGATCTCGCCGACGGCGCGCTGCTCGCCGCGTCCCGAGCGGATGTCGAGGAGGCCGAGGCCGGGGACGGGCTGGCCCTCCTCGCCGCCGAACTCGTGGCCGAGCAGCTGGTAGCCGGCGCAGACGGCGAACACGACCGCGCCCGACTGGACGGCGCGGGCCAGCCCGCCGTCGCCCCGCAGCCGCTGCGCCGCGAGGATCTGCGGGCGGTCCTCGCCGCCGCCGAGGAGATAGATGTCACCGTCGGCGGGGACGGGCTCGTCGGAGCGCAGGTGCACGGTCTCGGTCGGGATGCCGCGCAGCGCCGCGCGCCGCTCCAGGACGATCGTGTTGCCCTGGTCGCCGTAGGTGCTGAGGAGGTCCGGGTAGATCCAGACGATTTTGATGCGGTCAGACGACACGGCCGTACCTCGTTCGGATGGTCTGGAAGGCGGTGTAGTTGGCGATCACGTCCAGGTGTCCGGGCGGGACGGCCATGACCGCCTGGTCGATGTCGTCCACGACGGTGAAGGACACCTCGGCGGCCTCCAGCCGGGCGGCGAGGTCGATGCGGCGTTCGCCGGTGACCCACACGGGACGGCCCCGCAGGATGCGGTAGTCGACGTCCCACAGCCAGGACGTGTCGCGGCCGTCGGGGCCCTGCGCGTTGACCGACAGGGCGACGGGGCCGGGCGCGGGCTGCAGGACGTCGAACGCCTCCAGCCACCCGGCCGGGTTCTTCGACAGCAGCAGCCGGATGGAGCGCCCCTCGTGCTCGACCGTGGTGTACCGGCCGGCGACGGACGTGACCTGCGACAGCAGCGGAAGCGCCTGCTCGGGCGGGACGCCGAACTGCGCGACGACCGCGAGCGCGATCAGCGCGTTCGAGCGGTTCGCGCGGCCCGGCAGGGACAGGCCGGTGAGCGAGTAGGACCGCCCGTCGGGGGCGGTGATCGTGTCGCCCCTCAGCGTCCAGTCGGGCCGGGGACGGGCGAACGTGCACTGGCGGCAGCGCCAGTCGCTGTCCTCGTCGGTGTCCTGCCGGTCGAGGGGGCCGCCGCACTCGGGGCAGCACCAGGAGTCCTCGCGCCAGTGCTGGCCCGCGGCGACCCACGTGACGCTCTTGGCGGTGGACGCGCCCCAGGTGACGAGCGGGTCGTCGCAGTTGGCGATGACGTGGCTGGTCGGGGACGCCTCCAGGGCGCGGCGCCACTTGCCGGCCAGCAGCCAGATCTCGGCGGCACGGTCCATCTGGTCGCGGCTCAGGTTCATCAGCGCGACGACGTTCGCCCCGGTCTCCTTCAGGACCATCGGGACGTACTTCTCGTCACACTCCAGCACGCCGTAGCGGGCGGACGGCGCGGACGCGAGCGCGGACACGTGCCCGGTCGGCATGTTCGCGCCGAACGCGTTCGTGGCGACCTCGCCCAGCGGCGTCATCGCCGAGGTGATCAGCCGGGTCGTCGTCGTCTTGCCGTTGGTCGCGCTGACGAGGACGAGCTTGCGGTCCTTCGCGAGCCTGGTCAGCAGTTCGGGGTCGAGCCGCAGGCCGACCCGACCGCCGATCACCGAGCCGTCCCCGCGGCCCGCCATTCGGGACATCTTGGCGGCCGTACGACCGAGCGCGACGGCCAGCTGCGAACGCAGCGGAAGATCGCTCATGGACTCCGTCTTCTCTGGATGCGCCGGGAAACCGCTCCGAGCCTAGCCGCTGAGCGCCCCGCTCGCGGCGCGCCCGCCGGGTTCGGGGGCGTCCCGCGGCGGCGCGGCGTCCAATGTGTGCATCATCACAAGGAGTCCGGTAAACCACCCGGAGGAATCTTGACCGATACCGACATGTCGTGATTCGGTGCGACCTCCGACTGCGGGGTGCCAGATTTCCAGCCACGCCTCCGAGAACGGCGGCACCCACTACTTTTGTCGGTAGCCCTGCTGGTTCGCGGGGAAACGAGCCCGTCTCTGCCGGCGGGCCTGGATCGCAAGCGTGGCATAGCGGCTATAAGGCGAGGTCTGAGCGATGCAGTGTCCGACGTGCGGTAATGACACGCCTGGGACGCTCGGCAAGTGTTCACACTGCGAGGCGCCGATCGACGTGTACTCGATCGGGCCCGCCGTTCCACTGGCGGCACCCCTCGCGGACCCGGCCACGTTCGGCACCGCCGAGGCGCTCGGCGAGCAGACGATGATGGTGCCGCCGCCCACACCGTCCTGGGCACCCGGCCCGCAGCCGCCCGTGCCGCCGGATCTCGCGATGCCGCCCCTGCCCGCGGCACCCCCGCCCGCCGCGTCCCAGCTCCCGGTGTCCCAGCCCGCGGCGTTCCAGCAGCCGTCACCGCAGTCGGCGGCGACCGGGCCGCAGGCGCCGCCTCCCTTCCCGCCGTCCGCGGAGCCGTCGGCGGCGACGCCCGGCACCGCGTCCCCGCTGCCGCCCGTCGATCCCGACGACACCGCGGCATGGACGTTCAACCCCGACGAGGACGATTCCGGCTCGTTCGGGACCGTTCCGCCGCCGGCGCCCGCGTGGGGGAACGGGCGGCCGGCGCTGCCCGCGAACGAGCGGCCCGCGCTGCCGGCGCCCGCGGACCCCGCGCCCCCGTCGTTCGGCCTCGCCCCGCAGCCCGAGCCGAGGGAGTCGATCGTCCCGGATTCGTGGTTCGCACAGCCCCGCAAGCCCGACGAACCGGACGCAGACGCGACCCAGGTGTGGGGGCAGCAGGGCGCCGCGCAGCCGCCCGCCTTCCAGGACGCGGACGCCACCCAGATCGCCCCCGGCCCGATGATGGGCCCCGGTCCCGGCCCGCAGGGCTTCGGCGGCGACCTCGACCAGACGCGGATGGATCCCGGCGCCCCCATGGGCGCTCCCCCGATGGGCGGGCCCGGCATGGCGCCGATGGGCGCTCCGATGGGCGGCGCTCCGATGGGGCCGGGTGACCCCGCGTACGGCGGCTTCCCGCCGGCGCAGCGGCCGCCGAAGAGCGGCGGGACGAGCAAGCCGCTCATCGCCGCCGTCGCCGCACTCGTCACCGTCGCGGCCGGGGCCGTGGTGTTCGTCGCGTGGCCGTCCGGTGACGGCTCGTCCGCGGGCACGACACCGACGCCGTCGGCGTCCAGCACTCAGGTCGCGCAGAAGAACACGATCCCGGCCGCGACGAAGCAGCAGGCCGCGGCAATGAACGCGCTCCTGAACGACAGCGTCGACACCCGCCGCATCCTCGCCGGCGCGCTCGGCCGGGCCGGCAAGTGCAAGACGCTGCCGCAGGCCATCCAGGGATTCCAGACGGTCGCGCAGCGCCGCCAGAACCAGTTGCGCCGCACCAGCCGGCTCCAGCTCGACAAGCTGGCGAACGGGGAGCGGCTGCGCGGCTCGCTGGCCCAGGCGCTGACCGCGTCACTCCAGGTCGACCAGGTTCTGCTGCAGTGGGCGCAGGCGAACCAGCGCAACTGCCACGGCAAGCCGCGGCCGAGCGCCGCGCAGGTGCCCGGCCGAGCCGCCATCGAACAGCGCGCGACGACGGCGAAGAAGCAGTTCGTCGTGCTGTGGAACCCGGTCGCGAGGAAGACGGGCCAGCCGCAGCGGAGCTGGAAGCGGGTGTAACGGCCGATTACGGTCGGGTTCCAAGCCACGTGGAACCGCCCCGGCGCCGGGGTCACGAAGTATCTTGTGAGCGTTCGAAATCACGGGGTCAGGGAGCGTCATGCGGTGTCCGAACTGCGGGACCGACACCGGCACGTCGTCGCCTCGCTGCATGCGCTGCAACGCACCCCTCCCGCCGCCCGGTGCGCCCCCACCCGGCGGTGACGCGACGGCCCGCGACCCGCTCGGCGAGGTGCCCGTCCCGCGCGATCCGCTGCCGCCGCCATGGGAGAACCCCGTCCCCTGGGATGTGCCGTCCGACTACACGACGCCCATGCCGCCGTCGGAACAGCGGTCCACTCCGCTGTCCCCCGAGCCGTGGTCGGAACCGGCGATCTGGCAGCCGCCCGTGCAGCCGAAGAAGAGCCGCCTCCCGTACTTCCTGGGCACGGCGGGCGTCGTCCTCCTCATCGGGGTGGCGCTCGGGATCGTGTTCTGGCCGAGCGGGTCGAACACCCCCACGCCGCCGCCCGCGGCCACCCAGCCGTCCACCCGGCCGGTGGAGACCGCCGGGACGCAGACCGAGGACACCGGTGACTTCGACACCCAGGCCAAGGCCGTGAACGACCTGCTGGACGACATGCACTCGACCCGCACCGACCTCGGCACGGTCGTCACCGAGGACTGCCCGGTCAGCGGGCTGGAGAGCGTCCTCGACGCGCGCCAGAGCCAGTTGGAGAAGGCCCGCGAGCTGGAGGTGGGCGCGCTCGACAACGGCACCCAGATGAGGGACGCGCTGGTCCGCGCGCTGGAGGCGTCGACCGAGTCGAACCGGCGCTACCTGGACGTCGCGCCCGGCTGCCCGTCCGAGGGCGAGGTCGCGGACGTCAACCAGCGGGCGAGCAGCGCCAAGAGCGAGTTCATCGGCTACTGGACGCCGATCGCCGAGCGGGCCGGCCTCCCCGCCCGCGGCGAAAGCGACATCTGACCGGGTCAGCCCAGGCCGAGGGCGGTTCCGAGCGCACGGACGGCCTCGGCCAGCGCGGCCACGCCGCCGACCCGGCGTCCGAGGCGCGCGAGCGCGCCCTCCATCCGCTCGGGGTCGGGGTCGCCGGAATCCGCCTCCTCGCGGACGTCGGCGAGGTCGCGGCGCGCCCTGGCGGGCTCGGCGAGTTCGGCGGCGTGCGCCTCCAGCAGCCGCTCGACGCGGGCGAGGGCGTCCGCGGCGTCGCCGGGCGGCCCGGCGCCGATCCGCTGGTTCTGCGTGACGTTCTCGCCCGCCGCGACCTGCCCGGAGACGCGGGCGTTGCCGCCGATCCTGATGCCCCGGTCACCGTGCTCGCTCATGCGCCCTCCAGATGCCGTCGGGGGTTGACGCGGTTCATGGGTTGACGCGGCCGGGGCCGCCCTGCCGCTGGTCGATGCGCTTGCCCCCGGCGACCTGACCGTTCACGGTCCCGCCGGTGATGATGACGCCCTCGTTCATGATGACGCCGGCCTGCGTCCGGTACGCCGACACGTCGATGCCGCACTCGTCCCCCAGGTAGTCGAGCAGCGCCTCGTTGACGCGCCACTCGATCAGCCGCGTGTACTTGTCGGCGTCCATCTCCTGGACGTAGGTGTCGAAGTCGGCGGCGGCGCACAGCTCCCGGACGCTGATCCGCGCGCCGTAGTCGTGCACCATCCGGCGCGCGGAGTCGTGCGCGGACGCCGCCGCGATCACGCTGCGGACCGTCGCCCAGCAGGTCGCGACCGTCCGGACGCCGGGCAGCAGCATCCCGCTGAGGACGGTGCGCCACCCGTGCTTGAAGGCGTAGAAGAGCTGGGTCGCGGTGCTCCAGGTGGGCAGCAGGTCCACGATGCGGAACTCGCGCCGGACGGGCGGCAGCACGGTCGCCGCGAAATTCCCGTACAGCATCCGGCCCTCGACCGCGAGATACACGAAGGCGGTGAGGGAGATGTCCTGTTCCTCGGCGGCCGCGACGACGCGGCCGTCCCGGCTGAGGACGGCCTGCCCGTGGGCGCCGACCGTGATGCGCTGGAAGCAGCGGATGTGCGACTGCGGATGCCGGACGAGCGCGTCGACGGCCTCCGGCGTGGCCATCGAGAACGGGCATCCGTGCGCCGGGTCGATCAGCGGGTGCGGCGGCATCGAGGTGGCGATCGCCGGGTCGGCGGGACGCATCCGCTGCACGCTCTCGCCACGCCCGGCGATGTGCATGCCGGTGAGGAGCGCGGTGATCCGCTCGTTCGGCGGCAGGTCCTCCAGGCCGGCGGTGTGCTCCCCGGTCGGGCGCTCGTCCCGCATGGCGTGGAGCCGGTCCCGCACCCGCATGTGCATGACCATCGGGTCGACGCGGGACGGCCCCGCGGCGTCGTCCCCGTGCTTGACGAGGTCGACCCGGCCGGAGGCGGGACGGTCCAGTTCCAGCACGATCGACCATGCCCGCGCCCACGGCGAGGTGAGGTCGCCCGCGCCGATGAACGGGTTCGTCCCCGAGTGCAGCGTCACGTTGCCGCGCTGGGCGGAGCGGACCCGCGTCACGACCTTCCCCGCGCGTTCGCCGAACGCGCGCGGGCCCGGCCCGGTCGCGCCGGGTGCGAGGTCGCGCGCGAGGACGGCGTAGACGGCGGCGAGATGGCCGATGACCGTCATGCTCAGGGCGAGGGTCAGCATGATCAGGCTGGGGACGGCCAGATCCGTCTGGAGCAGTTCCAGGGCTCCCTTGTCCTGCTCCAGTTCGTGGGTGGTGTAGCCCGCATTTTCGACCAGCTGTGCACCGACCACGGGGACCACGGCGGCGGCGACGACCACCCCGACCGCGTTGACCGCCACCCAGCCGACGAGCAGCCGCATCCCCGGGGAGAGCCGCCGCCATGGGATCGCGTAGAAGGCGGAGAGGACCAGCGCGAACATGAAGAGGCCGACGGCGATGAGCGGCAGGAGGATGAGCGCGACCGTCCAGATCCCGCAAAGGACGAGGTCGCGGATCAGCCGGTAGCGGCGTGCCCGCAGCGCGTGCAGGATCACCGGTTCCAGGTCGAACCCGAAGGACGGGACGACGGCGCGGTTCTCGTCGTCGAGGAACTCGGAGATGACCCGATCGCAGATCCGCCGGTCCAGGTAGACGGCGGCGCACAGGTAGCGGGTGGTGTTCTGCAGCGGCTGCTGCGCGGCCTCCGCGGCCGTCTGCGCGTGGTGGAAGAACGGCGCGCCGCCCGGAGTGTCCTGCTCCACGGTCATGACGACGAAAATATCCGGATGATCACCCTGACAGGTGGAACGGAACCGAGTTGTGATCCGCTGGCCACACCCGGTCACGGCTCGGCGGGCTCTCCGGGGGTGCGGGGCTGGCCGAGGAAGGGGAGCCCGGCGGAGGGGTCCTCGAAGGGGGCCACGAAACGCTCGAACCAGCTCAGGACGGGTTCGAGCCATTCGGTGACGCGCATCGTCCCGGCGACGTGCTCCACCTGCTCGTCCTCCTCGAAGCCGATCGTGACGACGGTGAGGTCCTGGTAGAAGCCCGCGTGCTCGTCGTCGCCGTAGAGGGCGGTGAGGGCGATCGGACGGTTGCGCTCCAGTTCCATCGACAGCGGATGGCGGCGCAGGGCGCGCAGGCGGTGGCCGAGCTTGGCGCCCGGCGGCTGCTTGAGACCGGGAAGCGGGTAGTCGAGCGGCGGCGCGGGGGCGTGCTTGTCGGGGACGCCGCCGCCGTAGGGGAACAGGCGGTCCAGCTCGTGCAGCCACTTGACCTGCGGGATCACCCAGGCCGGGCCGGGCGCGGCACCGGGGGCGGCGCCGCCGAGGAGGCGCCCGGCGACCTCGGCGACGGCGGCGGTGAGCTCGGCCGGCGGGTACGCGGTGCGCAGCGACCGGGACCGCCGGGTCACCGAACGTTCCAGGACGGTCGCCAGCGCGCACTCGCGCAGCCGCGGCGCCAGCCGGGACCAGGCACGCCCCAGTTCGGGCGGGACGGCGGGCAGCGGACGGTTCACGACATGCGCCAGCACGAGCGTGTCCGCCCACAGGCGCAGCCAGGTCCAGTCGGGGCCGCCCGCGATGAGGTCGGCCTCGCGCAGCTCGAACAGGGTGCAGGCGCGCCCCGACCGGCATTCGCAGCCGCAGGCGGCCGAGCGGCGGCCGTCCACGGGCGGCGGCGGCCCCGCCAGCTCCGCCTCCCGGCCCTCGCCCAGCGGGACGCGGACGCGCAGCGGGCGGTCCATGCCGTCGGCGAACACGGCCGCGACACCCGGACGCAGCGACACCACCTCGCGGGACTGGTCGCCGTCCAGGTTCATCGCCGCGCCGACCTGGTGCCGGTCGTCGTAGGCGGGCAGCCGGTGCACGACCTTCAGCGCGGTGTTCTTGATGACGTCCGGGACGAGCTTCGTCGGGATCTGCTCGGCGACGATGATGCCCTCGCCGTACGCGCGGATCTCGGCGAGCATCCCGGCGAACAGCTCGACCGCGTGGGAGCTGCCGCGTTCCGGGCCGCGGTTGCGCAGCAGCCGGTGCGCCTCCTCGATCACGATGACGTGCCGCAGCGCCGGACCCGTCGCGCGGTCGCGTTTGCGTTCCCGCATCCGCAGGTGCTCGACGATGCGGATGATGAGCGTCCCCATGAGGAACGCCTTGTCCTCGTCGTTCGCGACGTCCTCGATGGCGAGGACGATGTTGTCGCGGAGCATCCCGCCGATGTCGGCCGGGTGGCCGCCCTCGAAGAACCGTCCCGCCGACCCGATGCGCAGGGACCGGAGCCGGACGTCCACGAACCCCTGCACGTCCGCCATCAGCTCACGCCCGTAGCCGACGTCCTGGATGACCTGCAACGCCGCGTTCTGGAGCTGCTCCAGCGTCGGCACGGCCGGCTCGATGAGCGAACCGGGCACGCCCCCGCCCGTCACGACGTCCCACCCGTTGTTCTCGTAGACGCGCTGCAACGCCTGCGCCATGATCTGCGGGAACGGCTCCTCGGCGTCGAACGCGGCCTGGAACAGCGCCCGCACCATGTCGATGTGCGCCTGCACCGGATAACCGGGCTCGGGCGCGAGCGGGTTCACCGACAGCGGCACCGCCCCCGGATCGGACGGGTTGACGACCGTGACCGGCCCGCCGAGGTCCTGGATGCGTCCCGCCATCGCCGCGTACTCCGACTTGGCGGGCTCGATCGCCAGCCACGGGATGCCCGCGCGGGTCAGCTGCTCCAGCAGATGCCGGACGGTCTGCGACTTGCCGGCGCCCGTCGCGCCGGTCACGAACACATGCCGGTTGATGGTGGAGCGCGGCACGGCGAACCGGCCGACCTCCCGGTCCTGCCCGTCCAGGATGGCGCCCAGCTCGATCTGCGGCTCCCCGCTCACCGGCACCGTCTCGGACGTCACATCGAAGTACCCGGCGTCCAGCACCCGCAGCCCGGGAACCTCGCGCCGCGGCAGCCCGGCGAGCGCCGCCAGCGCCCCGGCCGTCGCGACGAACGGGAACCGCTGCTCCGGCTCGGCCATCGAACGGGCCGGCGCGGGCACCGCCCCCGGAGTCAGCATCTCCGCGAACGACCCGCTCCCATGCCCCGACCTGAGCCGATAGGGATGGTGCCCCAGCTCCATCGACCCGACCAGCACCGGGGCGATCTGCCCGAGCTCGTCCTGCGAAGCGGCGCCCGCGACGACCCGCACCTGCCACAGCCCCGCCTCACGGAACGCGTCCAGCTCGGCGAGCCGCCGCCCGGCCCGGTCGACGGCGAGCCGGGCCTGCTCGTCCTCGCCGCGCCGCAGCATCCGCAGCTCGTGGTGCAGCTCGCGCATCTCGGTGTCGATCTGCCGCTCATCGCACGGGTCGGCGACCACGAACCACCCGAACGGCCGCTCCATCAGCGTGACGAGCGTCGCCTCGAACAGCCCGGGCCCGCCGCCCGCCCCGGCGTGCTGCGGGGCGAGCCGGCCGGGGCAGCGCGTCCACGCCATCCGCTCCGCCCGGCGCAGCCAGCCGTCCCCGATCGGGACACCGCGCGCCCCGCCGGGGAACAGCAACCCGTGCGTCTCCGCCCCCGGCTCCGGGGTGCCGATCGACCCCGCATTGGTGATCAGCTCAAGCGGCGCGCCGCCGCCCGCCGACAACCACCCCACCACGAACGGCCTGCCCAGTCGCGCCGCCGACAGCGCGGCGGGCAGCACGCTGACGAAATCCCACTCGGCGGACGCGACCCGCTCCGGCACCGGGATCGCCTGGATCCGGTACCACGGCCCCGGCAGCACGAACGGCTCCGCCGGGGCGGCACCCATGCTCGGCGGTATACCGGGATTCATCCGGTACGGCGGTCTCGAACCAGACGGCGGAGTCACCCCAGCATCCTTACCAGCCCCCACCGCTCACGCCAACGCCCCGTTAAGAAGACCCCAAATGCCCACCTTTACGCCCCCCACCCGTCCTCAACGCCCCCACAGCCCTTACCGCCCGCCCTCCACCCCGCGGCAACGCATGCCGAGCCGCGGCCCCCGCGATACCCACTCGGCACGGAGCTGCTGAGGCAGGCCAGTCTCTCCAGTGCCTTGTTGCAGCAAATTAAAGCCCTTGACATTAGCGCCGATCCACACACGCTCCGGGACTTTCTTATCACCGATCACTCAAAATGGATTTCAATATATTGACCACACTCTCCGCTTCGCGCCTCTCCTCAATATCCACCCAGCTTTGCCAGAACCATCCGTTAACCGGCAGGGCGACATCCAAGGCGCGCCTGGCCAAGACAGTGAGATCGAAAGCAATGGGCTTAGGCAACCACTCGGAAATACCTGGATAATCTTCATTCCAGGACAGAGACGCACCTGATGGCAGGTTTGCCGCAACCACTGCGGCGGCAGCCACAACTTCCGCAGGAAGCTTCTCAGATTCTGCGGCATCGATGGCGCGATGAAATACACGCTCCAGCACCGCCAAGCGCTGCAGTGAAGCCAGCCGTTCCAGGTCGTCCACAAAATCTTCCGCCGTATCACTGTCAAATGGCCCAGAGCCCCATGCCCCCATCTCGCCCCCTCTATTCTATCTCACTGAAAATATCCACCAAATGGAACCACGATTTCCGGATCACGCCGATTAATCAGCGTGACACCTCGACTCTTGAGCCCTTCCATTACAGTCCGCTCGGTTCGACGTGCGACTACCGGGTCATTCACACCAGGAAGTGAAATTCATGTGACATTAACAACGTTTCCCGGACCATATTCAGCCTTCCTGACTGCATGCTTCGATCGCATTTACTTATTAACTCTCGTCCTCATACTATCGACGCTACTTCCGACATATTTACTTCCGTCATCCATGTGAATCGTATATACACCGGCTTCATCTGGAACATCAAATCTCGTGCCAGGGTTACTAACCTTCCCTGAAGACGGGGTCCCACAAGTCTGATTGTGGACGAGGACTGGCCTAGCCCCTGCCACGACATAGTACGTGTGGGTGTCGGCGATGGTGAGGTTGTGGACGCGCCGGTGGTGGGTGCTCCGGTGCTGGGTGGCGGTTACCTGGACGTAGGTGCCGGCGCTGGTGCGGAGCCACATGCCGGGCTTCAGGTCAGCCGCCTCGCCCCACGCGTTGATGTCACCGGCGACCCAGAAGGGGTGGTTGTCGGTGGCGATGAGCACGCCGCTCTTGGGGCCCTTGGGGTTGAGAAGCTTGGGGCTGCTGGGCTTGGGAGCTTGGCTGGTCACCCAGCCGAGGGTGCCGCCGACTACCACACCCACTCACGAATTGCGGCACGCACCGCCCCGTCCTCCGTAGATAAAACAGCCGAGACCGTAACGGTTGCCGGGGTGGCTATGCGCCGCATGGGCTTAGGCTATCGCCTGCCGCCCGGCTTTATAAGAATCTTGAAGAGCTCTGTGTAACCAACCAGGCTTTGACCGCAACCGGCTGCGCACCTGATGAGACCAGATACCGCAGATGCGACTACTCAGTTACCGAGCAAAGCTTCACTCTCCCCTCGTTACACCTACACCCGAAAGGTTATCTTAGAGTTGCCATCGAACTCAGCAAAGTCCTCATACCTTGGCATGGGCCGACCATCCACAATATCGACGCCACAGAAGTAGCGAGCTCCAGGACTTGCCGAATAAATCAAGTCGATATCCCGAAGTGCGTCCTCTTTGAAGCTGAGCAGCGAAGGCTCAGCACCGCTATACATAAGCATCAGATGACCATGATGCCCCAAGGGCGTCTGATCGGAAAACTCAACGATGTTATTTTCCCAGGAATCGGTCATTACAAACTCGACGTGACCGACAGATCTCCAATCGAGTCGACTCGGAGCCCACGGCTGACTGTTCAGATATTGCTCGAATTCGGCCGAGTAAGACGCGTCCAACTGCAGCGACTCGTGCTCTGACATCCACTGCCTGATGTGAGCTTCTTTGATCTTTGTCTTTTTTTTCATCAAATCATCATGACTGTGGGAAGTGGCTGATAAGACTGAGGTAATCGTCATAGGTGCCACCCCTAACGACGTTAGCCCCGCTCCGCCAGCCACCTGCCGAACGCTTAGCAGCGTCCCTCACCCACCAGTTGAAATGAAAGCCTTTCTCCGGATCATTCGGGTCGAAGTCGATACGCCACCCTCTCAGGCCGTCCGGACTCTGCATACCCGTCACCCGACCCTTCATTGGGCCGATTTCTTGAATGAACGGAACAGCATCGTCCCCCAAGCCGGCCGAATTTCGAGCGGCGTTACGCGCCGCACTTACGCCATCGAAGTGCGCCATGACTTCGCCACAACCGCTGTTGTGGACGAGTACGGATGCGGTGCCCGCCTCCACATAGTACGTGTGGGTGTTGGCGATGGTGAGGTTGTGGACGCGTTGGTGGTGGGTGATCCGGTGTTGGGTGGCGGTGACCTGGACGTAGGTGCCGGCGCTGGTGCGGAGCCACATGCCGGGCTTGAGGTCGGCCGCCTCGACCCACGCGTTGATGTCACCGGCGACCCAGAAGGGGTGGTTGTCGGTGGCGATGAGCACGCCGCTCTTGGAGAACTTGAGGCCATGGAACTTGGGAGAGACACGCTTTGCCGTCTGGTTGGTCATCCACGCCAGGGCGGGAGCATCGCCGTCGACGGTGATTTGGACGAGGTTCTTATCGTCCTTGCTCGTGATCGTTCCCAGGACTGGTTGGGCCCGGGTTTCGCCCGTCTCAGGGTCGGTGGCAAGGACCTTGTCGCCAACCTTGACGTCTTCGATGGGCTTCCGGCCACCGTCGGCCATGAGGACCGTTGTTCCCGGCACGAAACTGCTGCATCCCCCGAGCTTGGAGGGGCCGCTCCTTGGCCCGCCCGCCGGTCGGCGGCCACCGCTGACGCCCGTGATACCGCCTTCCGGCCCCAACGCGGCAAGCTCTGGGAAGCTGCGCATTCCTGCGGAGAGGAACTCCATGCCTGACATGCGTTCGCATGTGAAGCCGCCGATTTTGCAGAGCAGTCTTGCGAAGTTGCCCAGTCTGCCCAGGTCCCCTGGGAAACAGGCATTGCCGTTGGTACCGCAGGTTGGCATGAGTTGCGGGTCCAGAGGGCCTAGGGTGCCTGCATATTTCGTGTACACGAGCCGCAGCATCTTTTGCAGGGCACCGGTGTATGCGATGGAATCCCTGGCGCGAACCACGGTGTCGCCCCACCGGACATTCACTGGCCTGTTGGGTGATGAGGTGAATCCCCGAGGGGGGCTTCCGCAGTCGTGCCCACATCCACCGGTCATCAATGGCTTCTTGTGGCCGACAGGGACGTAGCCCGCGCCGCAGATGTCCGGCGGGCATAGGCCATCGGGGTCGGCGTGGGTGGCCGGGTTGCTGTTGGCATAGGTGTAGCCGTTCATCTGCTGGGGGTCGGCCTGGTCCATGAGGGGGTCGACGGAGACGAAGCGGCCGGTTTCGGGGTCGTATTCGCGGGCGCCGAGGTGGGTGAGGCCGGTGGGGTCCTGGGTGCCGCCGACGAAGCCCTTGTCGTTCGGCCAGGTGGCGTTCTCGTCCATGCCGCGGATGGAGCCGAAGGGGGTGAAGCGGCGGACGGTGGCGGCCTGGGTGGTGGCGTTGACGGCGACTTGGCCGCTGCCCTGGTGGTCGGCGGTGAGGTAGGTGACGGTGCCGTCGGAGGTGCGCATCGCGACGGTCTGGTCGCCGAAGGTGTAGTAGCGGGTGCCGGTGGCGGTGGTGGCGCCGGTCAGGGCGCGTAGCTCGGTGCCGCCGGGCAGGTAGAGGGTGGAGCCGGCGGGGTCGGTGCGGATGAGGCGGTTGCCGTCGGTGTCGTAGATGAAGGTTTCGTCGTTGCCGTTCTCGGTGACCTTGGCCAGCTCACCCTCGGTATCCCACTGCAGGGTCTGGCCGGTGGTGCCTTGGCTGGTTGTGGTGGTCCGGGTGGTGGTATTGCCGGTGGCGTCGTAGCCGTAGGTGTCGGTGCGGTCTCCGGTGGGGCCGCTCTGGGTGACCTGGGTGAGACGGTTTCCCTGACCGGGAGTGGCGTAGCTGTAGGTGCGGGTGGTGTCGGCGACGCCGGCGATGCCGTGGCGGGTTTCGCTGGTGCGGTTACCGGCGGTGTCGTAGCCGAAGGTGTGCCAGTAGGGGGCCGGGCCACCGACCACCGAGGCCGTGGGGTCGGCGGCACAGGGGTCGGTGGTGGCCTGGGTCCAGGCTTGGGTGAGGCGTTGCAGGTGGTCGTAAGTGAAGCATTGGTTGTCGACGCCATCACGGGAGGTGTCGGCAATGGAGGTGATGACGCCAGAGTCGGTGTAGTGGTAGGTGGCGTTGCGGTCGGAGCCGTTGATGCCCTCGCGGAGGGTTTCGGCGGTGGAAAGGCGCTGGGGGCCGTACTGGTAGGAGAAGGTCTGCCAAGCGCGTTTGGGTGCAACTCCGAGTTCGAGGATGGTGGGCTTGCCGGTGGGGGTGTAGACGGTGTCGTTGACGTAGGTCGCGGTGCTGCTGGTCAGGCGGGTAGGCCGCAGCCAGGTGTCGTAGGACTGCACGACGCTTTCGGCGGGCAGCCCGCCGATGCCGGGCAGGCTGTTGCTTTGGACGGTGCCGTCGAGGTTGTAGCGGGTCGAGAAGGTGTAGGCGCCGGCCAGCGCGCCCTGCTGCGTGGGGATGTTGATGGTGGTGGCCTGCACGCGGCCGAGGGTGTCGTAGCCGCGGATCTGGCTGGTGTACTCGGCACCGTCGACATGGCGGGTCGCGGTCGCCGGTTTGCCCTTGCCGCGGGTCACGGTGTCGTAGGTGAAGGACGTCAGCAGCGGCCCGTCGGCCGTGCCCTCGTGAGTGGCGGTCTTGCGGTCCAATCCGTCGTAGGTGGTGAACACCTTCTTGCCGCGGGCGTCGGTGGTGGAGGTGAGGCGGTCCAGGTCGTCGTAGGTGAAGGTGGTGGTGCCCTTGTCGGGGTCGGTCGTCTGGACCTTGCGACCGCGCAAATCGTAGGTGGTGGTGAAGGTGTTGCCGGACGGGTCGGTGACCGAGGCGATCTGCCCGGCGGGGGTGTAGGTGTAGCGGGTGGCGTCGTAGTCACCGGTCGGGGTGGACGCCTTGTACTGGCGACGTTCGATCACCTGGCCATGGGCGTTGGTGATCTGCGCGGTGGGGGTGCCGCCGTCGGGTGGGGTGACCGAGATCCGGTCACCGCCGCCGTAGGCGTAGGTGGTGCGCCACAGTTCCTGCTCGGGCTGCGACCCGTTGCCCTTGGTGAGCTTCTCGACGGTCTTGCGTCCCAGCCCGTCATATTCGGTGCGGGTCTGGGTCTCCACGTTGCCGGGGGTTCCGACCCCGAACAGGGTCGGCTCGGGGGCGCCGGTCGCCGGGTAAGCGGCGTAGGACTTGATGACCTGACCGCGGTCGTCGTAGAAGGTGTCGGCGATCAGGCGGCCGTCCGGGGCGGGGACCTGGGTCTGCCGGGATCGCAGCCACCCGTCCAGCAACTCGATCCCGGCCACGCGTTGCCCGCCGGTGGCGGTGAGTGCCTTGGTGGTGACCGTGACGATCTGCCCGTCGGTCACCTGGTACTGGAACTCGTGGTTGGGGCTCTGGCCGTTGGCCTTGGACCGGTCAGGTAGCCACACCTTCCGCAGCCGGCCCAGCCCGTCATACACCAGGTCGGTGTTCAGCCCGTTGGCGTCGGTGGTGCGGGTCGGCTGCCCCCATGCCGGATCCAGCTCTTCGGTGGTGGTCAGCGCCGTGGACACGTCACCGGACGTGGCGGGCGGCGTGGTGGTCTGCACCTTGGTGGCCAGACCCTGGGTGTCGGTGTAGGCGGTGGTGGTGGCCTGTCCCAGCGCATTCGTCACCTGTGTGACCCGGCCGAAGGCGTCGTAGACGGTGGCGGCCTGCGTCACATACTGCGGCGTGGTCCCGTCATAGTCGGCCAGGTTTTCGACCTTGGTGATGTTGCCCTTGGACGGGCCGTCACCGAAGGCGCCGTTGTCGTAGTAGGTGCGCGCGTCGGAGAGGACCTGCGCGGGCCGGTCGGGGGTGACGGTGCAGGCGACTGCGACGGTCTCCACACGGGAGGGGAAGTTCACCATCCACGCAGCGGTGTTGTCGGCGTAACTGGTGCGCGTGCACTTGTCATCGGCGCCGGTGGCGGTATCACCGAGGTCGTTGATGGAGGTGACCCGGCCGACGCCCGGGCCAGAACCGGCGTACTCGGTGTCGGTCTTGGTCTCGGTCCATCCGCCGCCGTCCTTGGCCGTCCAGGTACGGGTGGTGTCGGTGTGGACCACGTTGGCGGCGGTGGTGCCCCAGGAACGGGTCCGTGAGGCGGTCTGGACCCGCCACGGCGTATTCACCGTCTTGCTGTGGACGCTGCCGCCGGGTTCGGTGTACTGGACGGTTTTGAGGGTGAACCCGGCCAGCGCGTCATGGTCGGTGTAGGTACCGCCCTCACCGTCGGAGACGGTGACAGACTTGGTTCCGCCGGCCTTGGACTCGCGGTCCCCGTCCATCCCGCGCATGAAGTACGCGTCCGCCTGGGTGGCGGGAGCGGCGGGGTCTCCGGTGAAGGTGCGGACGTGGCCGTATCCGCGCCACTGCGACCAGGTCTTGTTCTTCTCCTTGGTTAGCCCGTCATCATCGTCGAAATGCCAGGCCGCACCACCCACGTACTCGTACTTGGTGGCCATGTCGGGGGCCAGCCCGGTGCGGTCTGTCTGGATCACCGACGTCACCACGTACTTGTGGAACCAGTCGGTGATCGGGTCTTCCCTGCCGGGCGGCGTCCAGATCACCGGCATGCAGCGGGTGGTGTTGGTCTCCGGTGTCGGCAGATTCGACAGGGAGCAGTCCGGGTCGGAATAGGCGACGTCGATCTGGCCGCCAGACTCGTCGTAGATGGCGCCGAGCCGGTAACGGATATAGGGCAGGATGTCGTCACCGGTCTTGTCGAGCCGGTTCGGCAACTGGACATGGTTGAACGTCACCTTCGGCAACGTCACCGCACCGCCGTCATCGGTGGCGGCGTGGCCGGTGTGGACGATCTCTTTCAGCAGCAGATCCCGCTCGACGTCCGCCAGCCCCCATTCGTGGTCCATCGACCACGAGTCCACCGGCCGGTACCCTGACCCGTCCGCCGTCAGGATCTGGGTCGTGACCTTGGTGAGGCGTTTGCGGGACCAGAACGTCGGAGCGACCGTCCCGTGAGTGTCCTTGCACTCCTGCCCGGCGTCGCAGTTCAGGTCCCAGGGGACGTCCCACCAGTAGTCCGGGTTGGTTCCGATTTTGGACGGGTCGCAGTCGAAGGTCGCGTCCGGGATACAGCGCTCGGAGGTGGTGAAGGAGACCTGCGCGGGTGCCTTGGCGAACAGCGCGTCCTTGCGCAGCCCATAGGAGATCGTCTTCAGATAGCCGCCGCGGACGTACGGGGTCTCGTCCTCGGGTTTGAGGTTGCGGCCGTAGTGGTTGATCTCCTTGCCGTAGGTGTAGTTGACGGCGTTGCCGGACGGGTCGACGACATAGTCCAGGTTCCAGCGGTATGCCTGCTGGCACCACGAGTCGGCGAAGCTCGCCTCGTGGCACGGTTCACCGGAGTCGTCACCGAACACCGGCGTAGTCCACGTCGAATCGGTCTCCGGCTTCCCGCTCGTCCAGCCCGGCAGCCGGTTCAGCCCGAAGAAGTACTGCGTGCCGTCGGTCGTGGTGACCTTCCAGTACTCCCCGTCGTTGTCGCCGTTGCCGGTGGAGGAGCTGGTGAGCTTCTCGAACTTGGTGCCGTCGTCTCCCTTCATCCGCCACGTGCCGTCGGAAGCCTCGATCAGCTCCCCGCCCTTGCCGTTCCACGTGACCGTCGCGTTGTCGTACCCCCAGCACTGATCGCCTGGCGAGTTGCCATACGCGTCCTTGGGTGCCCCGTCGTCCTCACAGGACTTGTAACGCCGCTCGATGTAGCCGGGCCACAGATCGAAGCCCTCACCGACCCACGACGGCTGGCCGTTGGTGTTGGCGGTCCGGCCGTCCACACTCGCCGAGGAGTAGGAGAGCGCGACCTCCGGAGCCAGCTCACCGGGTACCGGCGGCACCCGCATCGGGTACGACCAGGTGAAATCTCCGGAATTGCCACCGGCGTTCCATGTCGCCGACGCCTCCAAAGAAGTGGCCTCGTAGTCACCCTGGGAACTGCCGGAGCCGGCGGTGGCGACCAGCAAAGTCGCACTCTGACCCGTCGCGGCCGTCGGGGAACCCGACGGGGCGGCCTCGACGTCGGCGGTCAGCGTCTTGGCCGCCGCGTCATTGCCTGCCGTCACGGGCTTGCCCGCCCGGCATTCCGGCTTGTCCGGCGTGGTCAGGGCGCATTGCGGCAGTTGCGTGAGCCGTAGCCGCGCACCGAAGGCACCACCGAACGCCTGCGCGAACCCCGAATAGTCCAGCCGTACCTTCACCCGGCCCGGTGCGACGGTGTCCGTGCGGGCCACGGTGAACGCCAGACCGTCCACTCCGAGCGTGCGGCTGGTCTGCTGGTCCAGCACCTGAACCCGCACCCGTCCCGCTGCCGGCACGGCCCTAGCGGATCGTGGCTGCTTGCCGGGCGGCAACACCTGCACAGGCAGCTTGCCCACCCGCGTCCCAGCGCCCTTCCCATCGGACGGGACGTCGACCTCGGCGGCCCCCGGCTTCGGCCATGCCGCCTTGGCGGCGGGCCCGGGCTTGACGGGGTCAGCCTTGCGCTGCCGGACCTTCAGATCACGACCCGGAACCTGCTTCTCATGGTTCGCGACCTTCGGGCGATGCGAGTTCGGCGGGTCGGCAAGCGCCGGTGGGACCGACACCAGCCCGGCCGGCATCGCAACCGCCAGCACGGCCGCGACCAGAGTCACGGCCCGACGCGACCCCAGCACCAGCCTCCTGCGTCCGGTCCGACCCGAGACCTTCCGGCCTGCGTTCACGACGTCCTCCATCGCCGCACCCCGCCGCGGGGCGCCTCACGAGATCACGAAGAGAAGAGGGCAGGGATGTGATGGTCCGCCGCCCGGCCTCACCGGCGCGGGCGGCGGACCTGGCGGCTAGGGACCGTCTGCGGTCGGAAGCTCGATATCGCCGGCCAGGGACTGGATCTGCTCGGTGGTCAGAGCACCTTGGTAGGCCCAGATGTCGTCGAGGGCGTCGGTCCAGAATTCGGTGCCGTCGGTCGCGCCGAACTTGTTGCGGCCCACCTGCAGACCGCCGTTGCCCGCCGCGTTGAAACCGAGGATCTGGTCCTGTTGCGACACCCCGTCGGCGGTTTCCTCCAGTTGCCCGTCGACGTACAGGCTGACGCGGTCACGCAACGCGTCGTACACCACAGCCACATGCGACCAGTCCCACGGGACGAAACCCGAATGCGAGGCGGTCAATACCGGAGCGGCCGCATCGTCGGAGTTGTGCATCACGACCTGCCAGCCGCCCTGCTCGGCCGGATCCTCACCCGGTACGTACCGCAACGCGAAGGCGTTCGTGGCGGCGCCCGGTTGGGAGAACACGGTGGCCGGCTGCTGGGGTCGGCCACCGTTGCGGACCCACCCGGTGATGGTGAAGCTCTCATCGGTGTCGACCACGGGTTCAGTGGTCTCGGCGAACTGCTTCTGGGCGGGGTCGAGCTTCAGGCCCGCCGGTGACGCCCACTCCCGGAACCCGGCCGTCGGGTCGATGGCCGCGCCGTTCTGCAGTACCAACGCAGGGGCGCCCGCAGGCTCACCCGAACCATTCTCATTCAGCTTCCACCGAGCCTTGAGCACCGGATGCTGAGTGACCATTTCCTCGGCCTCCTGCTGGCCGACGATCCGGTCGTAAACTCGCACGTCGTCGATCTGACCGGGCCAGTGATCTGCCGGGTTGCCAAGCCAAAGGCTGCGCCCGACCTGGAACCCGCCCGTGGCGTTCCATACGGAAGTCACTTCGGGACTGGGGGTCCCTGGTTGACCGTTGACATAGATCTGCAGCCTTCTGGTCGTGTCGTCATAGACACCGACCAGATGGGTCCAGGTGTTCAGCTCCGCCATGCTCGCGGAGAAGGATTGATAGGTTCCCGTCTCGGCTGAGTCGGACTTGACCTTGGACAGTGCCCACTTACGGTACGCGCCATCGTATTTGAAGTAGAACCCGCTCTTGCTCGTCCCGTCCTGGCTGAGCATCGTGCGGGTGCGGCCATCAGGGTCGTCAAGACGAACCCAGGCCGACACCGCGAAACTCTTGCTGGTGTCGATCAACGGGGCGCTGGTGGAGGCGTAGCCGGTCGAACCGTCTAGTTGTAGTGCCCCATCGATCTGGCCGGTCGTGCCAGTGGTCACTCCTCCGTGCACGGTCGCGGAGACGGCCGGTTCACCGTTGCGGGTCACCGCCTGCAAAGTCGTGGCACCGGACGGCTCGTCCAGCTTGAACCTGGCCACCGGATCCGAACCCGTGTTCGCGCGGAACTCATAGGAGACCGCTGGTCCGTTCTGGTTGGACGGCGCGAACGCCTGCACCGTCAAGATGTTGGGGCCCGAGCGGGTCGGCGCGATCTGCACCTGCTGCACCGCGCCGGCGGTAGTGGTCACCATCCGCGCCGGCTCGTCATTCAAGGTGATCTCGTACCGGTCGGCGACGCCCTCGGAATCGGCAATGGTGAACGTGCCGGCTTGTCCCACGCCCCCATGCCAAGCATCGTCGGCGGGGTAGTCGGTCGAGGTGATGGTCGGGCCCCGGGCACGGCGGGGTCGTAGTAGAAGTAGCAGCCGGTTTGGGCGCCTGCGTAGCTCCACGGGCCCCACTGCTCGCCGTCCCAGGCCCGCACGCCCCAGCCGATTTTGGTCCGCTGCGGGATGGTGGACGGCAGCGTCACCGAGAACCGGCTGCCCGAGGTTTTGGCCGGGGTCAGCGCGGAGGTCCATTTGGGGCCCCAGTCCGACCCGTCGGCGTTGTTGGCCCAGTGCAGCGTGAACTGGCCCTGGACCTTGTTGGCGTCCTCGGTGTCGGGGTCCTTGAGGTAGGCGTACACCGTGGAGATGTCGTTGACCGTCTTGGCCTGCCCACTAGGCAGGCACTTGGTGCCCGGGTTGGCGAACATGGTGTCGGTGTCGGGCTGCAGCGGCGGGTTGTTGTACTGCACTTTCATGTAGGCGTCGTCGGCGAACCGCTTCCACCAGTCCATCGTCGACTCGCTGTAGGCCTTCAACCCGAACGTGATGGTCGAGTAGCCCTTGTTCACCGCGTCCTGCACATGCGAACGCAGCTTGGTCCCGCCGAACTCCACCGGCGTCTTGGAGCAGTACGCCACATCACGCGAGGTCAGCTGTTCCTGCCACACCGATGAGTTATTGGTGTTGTTCCAGGTCGCATACGACTGCAGCGTGGCGGTCCGCCACAACTGGATCGAGGTCGGGTTGCTGCAGTTGTAGGCGTAGGTCTCGTAGGCGACGAACTCCACGTTCTGGATGTAGCGGCCCTTGATCGCCGGCAGTGGCATCCGGAAGAACAGCCGCTTGGTCTGGTTCTTCACGCAGTTGGGGTCCTTGGCCACTTCACAGCGACCCACGCCCTCGGTCGAGTTGCCGGCGAACTTGTAATACGACTCATCCGGCCAGCCCGACGACACCATCCCCCAACTGGTCGCCTTGCTCGTCGTCCACACCGGGTCGATGTACACCGGGAACCGGGTGTCAGGCGCGGTCAGCAGCCCCTGATCCGGGATCAGCGTCAGCTTGCCGGCTTCCACGGCCGCATCCAGCCGCGCCGTCTTGGCCCCGTCGGCGGGCCCCTTCGCCGGATCCTCTCCCGGGCCGGCCGCGCGGGCGCGGGCCTGCGGCGTGGTTGGCGCGGTCTGGGAGGAGTCCCACATTCTCGGGGACGGCGCCTCGAACACTCCCGCGCCCGAGCCGGTGTCGGTGGCCGTCAGCACCCCGCTGCCCCGCTCCTCGCGCACGGCGAGGCGGGTGGTCGACATCGCCAGCGCGAGCTTGGCCACTCGCGGGTCCTTGGCCGCCTGCGCCGTCTTGACCACCAGCACATGCGCGAACCCGTCCACCCGCGCCCGCAGCCGCAAGTCCACGGCCGGGCCGGCCACGCCCTCGTACACGGCGGTGTCGCCGTCCAGCATCGGTTCGGGCAACGCCTGCGGCCATGACAGGGCCAGCGCGTGACCGGCCCGGGTCATCCGCACCATCGGACCGTTCCCACCGGCGGAGAACTTCAGCCCGACCGTCGTCGCGGCCGGGACGATCGCGCCACCGGAACGGTGCAAGGTCGTGTCGATGTCGACCCACTTGCCACCCTGGCGAGTGCGGATCGGCTGCACATGCTGCTCGATCTCGATCCGGCCGTTCGGCAGCGCCCGTACCGTGCTGTTCTCTCCGCGCCGGGAGGTGATCTCCACCGGCCGGCCCGTCCGTTTCGCCGCCGCCACCGCCTGCTGCTCGGTTGCCGCCGACTTCGGTTCATCGGCGTGGGCCAGGGGTTCTCGAATCGCCGACCACAAAGGTACTTGGACCATTCCGGCGACCATTAACAGCGCCAGGAACCGGACCAACCAAACTGGGCGCCGCCATGGCGACGGCCAAGGAACAGAACCACGACGACATGCTGCACGGCGACTCATAAAGAACCCCAATGCGCCCGGGTTGATCAAAGCCGCCTCAACGTAACCCGCAGATCATTAGGGAGAAAGACCCGGATCGATCATGGCAATGTGATATACAACACAGTCAATTCAGTAAACCTGGCGAGACGTCTCCGGCGTCCCACTTCAATACCCCAACCAAGAATATTACGCTAGGTAACTAAACGCCTTCGAAATATCGACGTTTGCAGTGGCCTCATTCCGGGAAGGCGATGTAAATCGACGGCCGCACAACATCTAGCGCCGAAGGCATAAAACTTTGGCATTGACCTCTACAGTGGGTCGGTGTATGCGTTCTCCGAAGCGGGATCGGGCTGGATCGCTGCGAGTTTTCGAGTGGTCGCACAGCGTCGGCGGCTCTGGTTTCTGGATTGCGAAACCGCAGATGTCGCGAGCGGCGGGGCCGGTCAGGGAGAGGACGGCGGGTTCGCCTTGTGCCTGCCGTTGGGTTTCAGCGGCGAGCCGATCCGGACCGGGCGGGATCCGGCGCCGCGGGGCAGTGCGTGCCGGGTGTGCGGCACCAGCGGCGCGGGCGCGTCCGGTGGTTCCGGGTCGGGGGGCGCCGGCGGGGCGTCCTCGGCCTGGGCTAGCGACTCCTGCTCGCGGACGTACTCCTCGAACTCCATCGAGTGCGCGGTCGGCAGCGTGATGATGCCGGGGTTGGCGTCCACGAGGAGGATGCGGCGGCCGGCAGCGCCCGAATGGGTGAACACCATCGCGGTCGGGGGGAGCTCCTGGAGCTGCGGCGGTTCCACCAGCAGTTCCCGGAAGCGCTGCTTGTTCGTCCGGAGGTCGGCGACCGTCCGGCCCCACGCGGTCGCGGAGCTGATGCCCTTCACCAGGACCGAGTCGTCGGCGGCGGGCGCGGGCAGCGGCGACCACACCGGGTCGGTGAGGCCGTCGCCGCGCGGCCGCGCGAACGCGACCGTGCTGGCGTAGCTCTCCCCCGCGACGTCGAACAGCGTCTCCCCCGCCGCGTCGGTGATCTCGGCGACGAGCAGCGGCTGGCCGGCGCCGATGTGCTCGGCGGCGACGCGGGCGTCCTCGGGGTTGCCGAGCCGCATGAACCCGACGGCGGCGTGGCCCCGGCGTCCGAGCCGTTCGCGGACGTGGCCGGGGATCGACCGGTACATCAGCACGAGCCCGGTCCCGGTGGCCTCGCACGCGTCGATGAGCCGGTCGAGGACGTCCCCGCGCAGCTTCTCGGCCCCGCACAGGAACAGGGTGTGGTCCCACTTGCCGCCGGGCGGGGCCTCGCGGATCCGGTGGGTGAGCGCGGTCGTGACGTAGGTGCCGAGGATCCGGTTGGTGAGGACGCCCGCGCGCCGGTCCATCGACACCACGTGCAGCCTGGACGGCGGCAGCGTGACGGGCTCGGTGGCGAGCTTCTCCAGCTTGCGGAGCTGCGCTTCGAGCGCCCACGCCCGCCGGACGACGATCCGGTCGGTGGCGTCCCGGCCGAACAGCGTCGCGATGCGTTCGAGCTGCTCGTCGGTGAGGAGCCCCTTCCGCAGGTCGTCGCGCGGGTCGCCGACCTGGGCGAGGACGCGCAGCGCCGCGGTGATCCGCGGGATCGTCGCGTCCGGCCCGAGGACCTCGATGAGCCGTTCCAGGATCGCGTTGTCGAACGACAGATCCCGGGTGCCGCCCTCCTCCTCGCCCGCGCTGACCACGAGCGAGAGCACGTCGGCGAGCGCCTCCCGGTTCAGCCCCCGCGTGACGTCCAGCCGGGGCAGGTCGGCGGGCAGCACCCAGACGAGCGGGTCGTCCCCCCGGTCGGCCGCCAGCCGCAGCAGGTCGTGCGCGACCGCGCCCTCGGAAAGGTCGATGACGGTGAGCCGGGCGCCCACCGCCAGCCGCGCCGCCCCCATGGTGGTCACGGCCGCGGCCCATCCGGCGAGCGTCCCGCCGACGATGTCCACCCGGTCCACGCCGGGCGGCACCGCGACCGGGTACCACTCGCGCTGGCTCTCGTACGCCGCCCGGCGGCTCTCCCATTCGGCGCGGGCCTTGGCGTACGCCTTCTCGGCCGCGTCCCGCTCCCGCTCACGGGCGGCCCTGCGGCGCTCCTCCTCGTCCCGCTCCAGCGCGAGCCGCTCCCGCACGCCCCGCTCGTCCCGCCACAGCCCGCCGCCGGTGATGCCCAGGACGATCGCGCACGCCAGCAGCGCCACCCCGGCGAACGCCCACGGGATCACGCCCACGATGCCGCACAGCAGGAACAGGCCGACGAACGCGACCGTCCCGCCGAACGCGATGCGCAGCGGCCGGCCGGCCATGTGCTCGGCGGGCCGCCGCCCCTGCGGCGGCAGCGGCGCCCGTTCGGGCTGCTCGGGCCGCTCCGGTGGCGGCCCCGGGTCGGGGTGCACCTGCACGTAACGCCAGCCCACATGAACGCGGTCGGCCTGTGTGAGCCGCGCCATCGCGGACCCGCTCGCCATGTCCGTCACGTCGAGAGACCCCTGGAGTCGCGGGAGTGCCTGGGGGTTGCCGGTCAGCTTGCCTACGCAGTCCAGGGTAAAGACCTTCCTGCGTCCCCGCGCGTCCTTCAACGTAACAGCACTACAGATAACCGATTAGCCCCACCATTTCGGGCACCCCACCTCACCTGCATGAAAGATCGGACAACCCGCCCCGCAAAACTGGCCGCACCCGGCCACTTTCCCCTCCCCACCGCACTGCGGAACGGTCAGGGCTTGCCCGCCTGTATCGCCGCGCGCTTGGCCTGGCGGTCCTGGCGCCACAGCTTGCCCGCCTCCGCCGGATCGCCGTCGAAGATGACCCTGCCCTGGCGCAGCGTGACGCCGCGGTCGCACAGCCGGGTGAGCATCTCGATGTCGTGCGCCACGATCACCATGGTGCGTCCCTCTCCCCGCAGTTCCCGGATGCGCTTGAGGCACTTCTCCCGGAACGGCGGGTCGCCGACGGCCAGCGCCTCGTCAACGAGGAACACGTCCGGCTCGGTGTGCGCCGCGATGGAGAACGCGAGGCGCATGAACATGCCCGAGGAGTAGAACCGCACCTGGTTGTCCAGGAACCGCTCGACCCCGGAGAACTCGACGATCGTGTCGAACTTTCGCTTGATCTCCGCCTCGGACATGCCCAGGATCGCCGCGTTCAGGTAGACGTTCTCGCGTCCGGTGAGATCGGGATGCAGCCCGGCACCGACGTCGATCAGCCCGGCGATCCGGCCGCGCACCCGGACCGAACCGGAGTCCGGGCGCATCACCCCGGAGATCAGCTTGAGCAGGGTGCTCTTACCGGAGCCGTTCAGCCCCATCAGCGCGACCGTCTCACCCTGGTAGATCGTCAGGCTCACGTCGTCCAGCGCGTTGAACGTCTCCGACAGGCTCTGCCGCCGGACGGCGCGGATCGTCATCTCCCGGATGGACCGGGCGTGCCGAAGCGTGAACTGCTTGCTCACCGCGTCGATGACGATGGACTCGGGGATCGGGGGGATGGCCACGTCGCTACAACTCCTGGGCGAACCGCTGCTGGGCGCGCGCGAACACCAGACTGCCGGCGAGGAACACGAGCCCGGCCACCGCGAGCGAGATCGCGGCACGGCCGTACATGTCCGGGGGGAAGGTGAAGTCGCCCCGCGTGCCCGGGAACCAGAACGCGCGCTGGAACAGGCTGACCGCGGACACGAGCGGATTGGCCAGGTACGTCTCCAGCACCCAGCCCGGCGCCTGGTCTCGGACATGCCACCAGGGATAGATCATCGGCACCGACCAGGTGATGACGATCATCATGATGTCCACGACCTGCTCCAGATCGCGGAAGAAGACGTTGATCCCGGCGAACAGCAGCCCGATCCCGAGCCCGAGGACGATGATGATCGCGAAGCCGAGCACCGCGCCGGCGAGCCCCGCCGGCGACGGCCGCCAGCCGTACGCGAGCGCGCCGCCCAGCATGATTCCGAACCCCGGCAGGAAGTGCACCAGCGACACCAGCAGCGACGCGACGGGAAACAGTTCGCGCGGCAGGAACACCTTCTTGATCAGCGGACCGTTGCCGGTGACCGAACGGGTGCAGGAGTGGATGGTCTCGGTGAACAGGTTCACCAGCACCATGCCGGAGAACAGGTAGATCGGGAAATGCTCGACGTGGCGGTCCATCCCGAGGAAGACCCCGACCACGAAGAAGTAGACGGAGAAATGCACCGCCGGACGTACATAGGACCAACCGAGACCGAGGAGCGAGCCCTTGTAGCGGGCCTTGAGCTCCCGCCGCACGAGCAGACGCAGCAGGTAACGGTCCTTGAGGACGTGCCGCAGCCCACCGCCGGTGCCCGGCGCGACGAGCGGTGGGAGGCCGCCCGCGTGCGCCGGGACCGTCCGCTCGCTCATTCGCCCGCCGATCCGGCGGCGGCGAACGTCTCCCGCCACGCCTCCGGGGAGGCCAGTTCCTCCGCCGCGGCCCGGTAGCGCGCGGCGAGGTCGTCCCACTCACGGGTGAGCTTGGCATGCAGCAGGCCGCTGCGTTTCATGATGGCCCGGAAACGCTTCGGGTCGCGCTGGTACCAGGTCACCTTCGTGCCGTCCGCGGACGAGACGAGAGCGCTGTCGAACTTCGACAGCATCCCCCAGTGCTGGTCGAGATGCGGGATCGTCGCCTGCGGGTTGCGCAGCGCTTCCTCGTCGACCGGCCCGAGGTGGCGGATGGCGCTGGTCAGCGCGGTCTTGATCACCTTGGACCGGCCCTTGGGCACGTCCGGGTTCCGGCCGCGCCTGGGGGGACGGGTCCGCCGCACGTCGGGGAACTCCTCGACACGCTCACCGGCCTGCGCGTCCGGGAACCCGGCCCGCACCCGGCGGACCTCCTTCACCTTGGTGACCATGCCCGCGTGCATGTGCTCGGGCCCGGCCAGCACGTCCCGCAACGCCATGACCATGAGCTCGGCGGTGGAGTACTGCATGGCGAGCGCGTGCTTCACCGAGATGATGAAGCTCTCCTTCAGCAGGTTGCCGCCCCGCTCGTACGGTGAGTGGAGCAGCGCCGTGACCAGCCGGTTGCGCCAGTGGAAGTACGCCTGCCAGTCGATGCCGTCGTCCTTGTCCTGCCACGGAACGTGCCAGGCCGCCACCCCCGGCAGCGACACGGTGGAGAACCCGGCGGCCCGCGCGCGGACCCCGTACTCGGCGTCGTCCCACTTGATGAACATCGGCATGGACAGCCCGATCTTGCCGATGGTCTCCACCGGGATCAGGCACATCCACCAGCCGTTGTAGTCGGAGTCGACGCGGCGGTGCAGCCACGGCGTCTCCCGCAGCGCGTTGCCCTTCTGCGCGAAGTCGTGCTCCGGCCAGGTGTGCGCGGCCGGCCCCCACCACCAGCGGTAGCGCTCGATCGTCTCGCCGAACGCGTGCAGCTGGGAGCGGACGAACAGGTTGAACATGTGCCCGCCGACGATCGTCGGCGTCTTGGCATGGTCGGCGAACGCGACCGCGCGCAGGATGCCCTCGCTCTCGGTCACCACGTCGTCGTCGAGAAGCAGCACATAGTCGCTGCGGCCGGCCCGGACCGTCTCGTCCATCGCCCGCGCGAAGCCGCCGGAGCCACCCAGATTGCCCTGGTCGATGACGCGCAAGCGGCCACCGAGCCCCGCCTCGGCCGCCGCGAAGTCGGGATGGTCCTCGATGCGGTCGGTGCCCTGATCGACGACGAAGATCTCGTCGATGACGTCGAGCACCTCCGGCGCCTCACCGAGCGCGATGAGCTGGTCCACGCAGAAGGCGGGACGGTTGAACGTCGTGATGCCGATGCTCGCGGTGCCCTGGCGCCGCACCTGCTCGACGTCGGCGCACCATTCGGCCCGTTCCAGCACCGCGGTGCGCTCCCCGGCCAGCACGTCGAACCAGTACCAGCCGCCGTCCAGGAACGGCTTGAGCGAGAGGGCGAAGGAACGTTCCTCCGCGGTCTCGGAGTCCACCGTCACCGACGCGACCCGGTGCACGTGCCCCTTGGCGCTGGACCGGTAGACGATGACGGTCGCCTCGCCGCGGAGCCGGACCCGCAGGGCGACCTCCTCCACGTGTGTCCAGCGGCGCCAGTACCCGGCGGGGAACGCGTTGAAGTAGGTCGCGAACGACACCCGGCCGCCGACCGGGACCAGGACGGTGCGGCGCCCCGCCTCACCGGCCCGCCCGCCCGTCTCCGGGAACCCGGGCGCGGCCTCCACCGCGCTCTCCTCCGCCACGGCCTCCGCACCCCGGACCATCCGGCCCTCGATGTACAGCGGCAGCACGTCCAGGTCCCGCCCGACCGGCAGCACGACCCGCTGCAGCGTGCGCGGCGTCACCGTCTCCGGCGGGCCGGCGGGGTTCGTCGTCGTCACTCGTCCACTCCTCCGCTGACCAGTCGGGCGCCGCCCGCGAAGTGCGGGCGCAACCGGTTGTCGACCATGCTGAGCGCGGCGCCGATCGCCATGTGCATGTCGAGGTACTGGTAGGTGCCGAGCCGGCCGCCGAACAGGACACCGTCCTCGCGTCGGGCGAGATCCCGGTAGCGCAGCAGCATCGCGCGGTCGTCCGGCGTGTTGACCGGGTAGTACGGCTCGTCCCCGCGCGCCGCCGCGCGGGAGTACTCCCGCATGATCACGGTCTTGTCGCGCGGGTACCACTCCCGTTCCGGGTGGAAGTGCCGGAACTCGTGGATTCGCGTGTAGGGGACGTCCTCGTCGGCGTAGTTCATGACGGACGTGCCCTGGAAGTCGCCGGTCGGCCTGACCTCCATCTCGAAGTCCAGCGTCCGCCAGCCGAGTTCGCCCTCGCGGTAGTCGAAGTAACGGTCGAGGGGGCCGGTGTAGACGACCGGAACCCGCCCGACGAGGTCGTCTCGCCGCTCGAAGAAGTCGGCGCCGAGGCGCACCTCGATGTTCGGGTGGTCGGCCATCCGCTCCAGCCACGCCGTGTAGCCGTCGACCGGGAGCCCCTCGTGCCGGTCGTTGAAGTACCGGTTGTCGAACGTGTACCGCACCGGCAGCCGGGTGATGATCTCCGCCGGGAGTTCCCGCGGGTCGGTCTGCCACTGTTTCGCCGTGTACCCCCGCACGAACGCCTCGTACAGCGGGCGTCCGATGAGCGAGATCGCCTTCTCCTCCAGGTTGCGCGGCCCGCCGTCCGGCACGCCCTCCCCGGCCTGCCGGGCGATGAGCGCGCGGGCCTCGTCCGGGGACATCGCACGGCCGAAGTACTCGCAGATCGTGCCGAGGTTGATGGGCATCGGGTACACCCGGCCCTTGAACGTCGAGAACACCCGGTGCTGGTAGGAGGTGAAGGCGGTGAACCTGTTCGCGTACTCCCACACCCGCTCGTTCGAGGTGTGGAACAGGTGCGCACCGTAGCGGTGGACCTCGATGCCGGTCTCCGGCTCCGGCTCACTGTAGGCATTGCCGCCGATGTGGTCGCGGCGCTCCAGGACGAGCACGCGAAGGCCCAGCTCGGCCGCGCACCGTTCGGCGACGGTAAGGCCGAAGAACCCGGCACCCACGACAACAAGATCGATCTTCACGGGACGGCGTCCATCTCCATGCGGGGGGCCGGGAGCGAGCGGGGCCGGAGCCCCGGGCGATACGCGTTGTTCGCACAGATACCCGGCTAAGATACCGGCTGATCGATCGGCAGCGCCCATGAGCCCGAGGAACGCAGTGGCGGCACCTTCTCCCGAAACTCCCGGGCCCGGCGTGCGTCCGGTGGTGTACCTGCACGTCGGGGCGGCCAAGAGCGGGACGACGTTCCTGCAGAACGTCCTGTGGCACAACCGGGAGCGGCTGCGGTCGCACGGCGTGCTCTACCCGGGCGACGACGACGCCGCGCACGTCAGGGCCGCTTTCGACCTTCGCGAGACGTTCTTCCGCGGCGCGTCGGACCCCCTCGTCCCCGGCGCATGGCCGGACCTGGTCAGCCGGGCCCGCGCCTGGCCCGGCACGACGCTCATCTCGCAGGAGCTGTTCGCGCCCGCGCTGCGCCCGCATGTCGCGCGGGCGCTGGACGACCTCGGCTTCGCCGACGTGCACGTGATCTTCACCGTCCGGGACATGGCCCGGCAGATCCCGGCGCACTGGCAGGAGGACATCAAGAACCGCTTCACCACCTCGTTCGCCGACTTCACCGCGGCACTGCGCCGCCCCGACCGCAACACCGTCAAGGTCGCCCGGCTCTTCTGGGGGCTCCAGGACCCCATCGACGTCCTCGGACGCTGGGCGGAGAACCTTCCGCCGGAGAACGTCCATCTCGTGACGCTTCCACGGCCAAGCGCACCACGCGACCTGCTCTGGAAGCGGTTCTGCCGGGTGGTGGGCGTACCGCCGGAGAGCTGCGACCTGGCCGCCCCCTTCGCGAACCCGTCGCTGGGGCTGCCGGAGACGCAGATTCTGCGCCGGCTGAACGCGTCCCTGGACGAGGCGACCGTCGACTGGCACTTCTACAACGACGAGATCAAGCACCACCTGGCCCAGGACGTGCTCGGCCGCCGGACGGGGTCCCCGCGCATCCAGTTGCCCGCCGAGGACCACGCCTGGGCGGCGGAGCAGGCGGCGGAGACAATCCACCGGCTTCGCGAAGCCGGGTACGACATCGTCGGCGACCTGGAGGAGCTGCGGCCGTCACCCCCCGGAGACGACGCCGGGCGGCATCCCGACGACCCCGACTGGGCCGGCATCGCCGACGCCGCCGACGACACGATCGGAGCGCTGCTCCGGCGGATCGCCGACTCGGAGGCGGAGCTGGCCGGGCTGCCGGCGGGCATCGGGACGCGGAAGGCCGACCAGATCGAACTGCTGCACGCCGACGCGAAACTACTGCGGGAGCGGATCGACCGGCTGTGCGAGGACACCGTCCCCCTCGTCAAACGGGCGGCGCGGACGCTGAGCGAGCGTCACCCGATGGCCGCCCGCCTGCGGGAGACGTACTGGCGGCTTCAGTCCGGCCCACGGGACTCCGTGCCCGCCGCCGAAGAGACGAACACGAGGTGACCGACCGGATGGACCCGACCCAGCCCGACAAGGCCGTGTACCTGCACGTCGGAGCGCCCGCGGCGGGCGGAGCCTTCCTGCAGAAGGCGCTCTGGGCGAACCGGCGGCGCCTCGCGAAAGACGGCGTCCGCTATCCCGTCGCCGGTCCCCTGGAGCATTTCGGGGCGGTCATGGACCTGCGCGACATGACGTGGGGCGGTCACCGGGACCCGGCCTGGGAGGGCGCGTACGAGCGGGTGGCGGAGCGGGCACGCGGCTGGCGCGGGCACACGGTCGTCCTGTCCCAGGAGCTTCTCGGTGGAGCGGACGAGCAACAGGTCGAGCGGGCCGTCACCTCGTTCGGGGACGCCGAGGTGCACATCGTGTTCGCGACCCGTGACCTCGGCACGCAGCTCATCCTGGATTGGCAGGAGCAGATCCGCCACACCCACACCATCACCTTCGAGCGGTTCGTGGCCGACCTGGTCGAGCACGGCATCGACGCGCCCGAGCCGTACGGGGAGATGTTCTGGGGCCTGCACGATCCGGTCCGGGTTCTGCGGGCGTGGGAGACGGCGGTGCCACGCGAGCGCATCCACGTGATCACGCTTCCGCCCTCCTGGAACGCTCCGGGGCTGCTGTGGCGGCGGTTCTGCGAGCTGACCGGCATCGACGCCGCCCGGTACGACGTGGCGGGCATACCGGACGACCGGCCGCTGTCGGTGATCGAGGCGGAACTGATGCGGCGGCTGAACGGCAAGCTGGCGGCGGCACTCGGCGGCGAGTACGAGGACGTCGTCCGCGCCCACCTCATCGGGCATGCGCTCAGCGCGGGCGCCGAGGCCGGCGGGGTCGGCGGCGACGCCCCGATGGCCCTGCCGGACGAGCACGCCACCTGGGCGGCCCGGCGCACGGCCGAGGTCGTCGACGGCATCCGGACGGCGGGCTACCGGGTGCACGGTGACCTGGCCGAGCTGGCGGCGGCACCCCGTCCCGAGCAGGCCGTCATGCCGGGTGAGCTGCCCGACCGGGAGGTGGCCACGGCGCTGATCGCGGTCATCGCCGAGCTGCTGACGCGGCTCGCGGAGGTGCGCGAACGGGTCGGCCTCGCCCAGCTGCACGCCGACCTCGCCAGTGTGCGGGACGGTCTCGACCGGCTCATGGAGACCGCCGCCGTGCCGAACCCGGCGCTGCGGCGCGCCGCCAGGCGCGCGGGCATGGGCCGATGAGCCCGGTCGTCGCCGCGGTCGTCGTCACGTTTCGGCGGCAGGAGCTGCTGACCGAGGCGCTGACGGCGCTGCGGTCGCAGAGCCGCGTCCCGGACCGGGTCATCGTCGTGGACAACGCATCCGGCGACGGGACGCCGGAGCTGGTCCGCGCCCGGTTCCCAGAGACCGAGCTGCTGGAGCTTCCCGTCAACACGGGCGGCGCCGGCGGGTTCGCCGCGGGCATCGCACACGCACTCACGGGGGAGGCCGATCTTCTCTGGTTACTGGACGACGACACCGTTCCCGAGCCCGGTGCCCTCAAGGCGTTGCTCGCCGCCGAGCCGGGCGGTGGCGGCAACGCGCCCGTCCTGGTCGCCAGCCGCGTCGTGTGGACGGACGGCCGCGACCATCCGATGAACACCCCGCGCCGCAAGCCGCGGGCGTCGTCGTCCGAGCTGGCCCTGGCGGAGGCGGTGAACGGCTATCCGATCCGGTCCGCCTCGTTCGTGTCCGTGCTGATCGACGCGCGCCACGTGCGTGAGAGGGGACTGCCCATCGCGGACTACTTCCTGTGGAACGACGACTTCGAGTTCACCATGCGGATCCTGCGCGGCCGGCGCGGGCTGCTGTCCCGCGACAGCGTGGTCGTCCACAAGACCGTGACCTTCGGCTCGACCGATGCAGATCCAGGTCCGCGCTTCTACTACGAGGTACGCAACAAGGTGTGGCTCTTCACCCGCAGCCGCGCCCTGTCCCCCACCGAACGTCTCCTCTACGGTGGCTCGACCCTGCGGCGCTGGGTCCGAACCTTCGCCGGCTCCCAAGACCGGGCCGCCCTGCTCCGCTGCCTGGCACGCGGGCTCGGCGACGGTCTGCGCAAGCGGCCCCGTCCCACCGCCGAGGTACTCCGCGACCTCGGGATCTGACGCGGGTCAGCCGACCTCGAAGTAGTCGAGCTGGCCCGCTCCCGTCACCTGACGCAGCGCGAGAACGTTCTGGCCCGAGACAAGGTCGACCTCCACCTTGGCCGACGCCCATTCGTCCTCTCCCGTCGTACGCAGGTTCACCGGGACGGCCGCGCGCCCGTTCACGATCAGCTGCTGCGTGCCCGGCCGCCCGGACCGATTCGCATACCGGATCTGCACGGTGTACCGGCCGGTCTCGGGTGCGGCCGCGTCCAATTCGATCTGGCAGCCGCCCTGCGCGAGCGGCGCGAGGGCCTTGCCCGCGGAGGCGCGCGGACGGCCGACGACGGTGGCGCAGGTCCCGATACGAGCGTTCTCCGCTTCGTACCGGACGGGGACACCGCGTAGCACGGGACGGGGACCGTCCCAGCCGAGGCTCGCGACGTACATGCCCCGGGTCACCTGCGAGTCGCCGTGGAACTCCAGGATTCCGTGGAAGACCAGATGGTCGCCGGCGGCATCGGTGACGATGCTCGCCCCGCCCGGCCCCTTGACCTTCCCGTCGTAACCGTCGGTGGACTGCACCGGGTCCGGCGCCTTCACGTAAGGTCCGGCCAGCGACGACGCCACCGCGTACCTGGTCTGATAATTGGTCTCGAAGTACCAGCCGGCGGAGTACAGCAGAACGTACTTGCCGCCCCGGTGCACGAGGGCGGGCGACTCCACCAGAACGGGATCGTTCCCGCCCCTGCCCATGATCTCGGTGGGCGGCCCGGCCAGATACAGTCCGTCCGGGCTCAGCCGCACCAGGTAGATCGCCGCCGTCGTCCGGGCGTCGGTCTTGTAGAGCAGGTAGCGGGTGCCGTCACGCTCGATGAAGGACGACGCGTCGATGGCTCCGCCGAGTTCCGCGGGGCACACCAGCGGCCCACCCTCCAGGGCCGCGAAGGGGCCGGCCGGGGACGCCGACGTCGCGACACCGATGCACTGCAGGTCCCGGTTCTTCACCCGCGCCGAGAAGTACAGCAGGTAGCCGCCGTTACCGGGCCCGGGGGGCACGACCTCGGGCGCCCACGTCCGGCCTTCGGCGGCCCAGGACGGCAGGTGCGCGAGTCCGTCACCGGGCAGTCTCTCCCAGGGGCCGGTGACCGTCGGCGCGCTCTCGACCGGCATGTTGACGCCGGCGTTGGTGCCGTAGGCGTAGTAGGTGTTCCCGGCCTTGATGACGGCGGGATCGGCGAAGGAGTCCCGGATCACCGGCTCGGCCGGGGAGTAGCCCGGGGCGGTCACCGGCGTGGCCGTCCCCGCCGGGGCGGGTGTCACCGGTGCGGCGCCGCGCGCCGGGGCCGTGCCGCCGGAGGAGCCCGCTCGCAGGCCGGGCACCAGGCTGCCGGCGAGCAGGATCAGCAACGCGATGAGTCCCGTGATCGCCGCGCCCGCGACCAGCGGAACCACCGGACCGGTCGGTCGAGAGTTCACGGCCCTCCTCCTGGGACATTCCGCATGATGCCAACAGCCGGCGGCCACCGCGAACCATCAAGGTCGCGACAAGCCGGGCACACACCTCGGTACGCTGCAACCCGGCGTACCTGATCAAGGAGAGGCGGAGTGTTCCGATCCCGGCGGCACCGACCGCCCTTCCCCCTTCTCTTCGTCGTCCTCACCGGACTGCTGCTCGGCGCCTGCTCCGGCGGCATCGGACAGGACCGGAAAGACAGGACGCTCGTGAAGAGGCCGAACATCGTGTTCGTGCTCACCGACGACCTGTCGTGGGACCTGCTCCCCTACATGCCGCAGGTGCAGCGCATGCAACGCGAGGGGCTCACCTTCCAGAACTTCCTCATGGCGGACTCCCTCTGCTGCACGTCCCGGGCCACGATCTTCACGGGAATGTATCCGCACAACACCGGGGTGCGGACGAACTTCCCGCCGGACGGCGGCTACCACGTCTTCCAGCGCAAAGGCGGCGAGCAGGCGTCGTTCGCGCCCGCGCTCCAGAAGGCCGGCTACCGCACCGCCATGCTGGGCAAGTACATGAACGGGTACGAGCCCCGGGACCGAAGCGGCCTGCCGCGGAAGGTCCCGCCGGGCTGGAGCGAGTGGTACGTCGGGGGCAACGGCTATCCCGAGTTCGGCTACGAACTGAACGAGAACGGCCGCCCCGTCCACTACGGGCACCGGCCGAAGGACTACCTGACCGATGTGCTCGCCGACAAGAGCACCGACTTCGTCCAGCGCGCCGGCGGCTCCGGGCAGCCGTTCTTCCTGGAGATCGCGACGTTCGCACCGCACGGGCCGTTCATCCCCGCGCCCCGGCACGCCACGGCGTTCCCCCGTCTCAGGGCACCCCGGCCGCCGTCGTTCAACGAGCCCGACATCAGCGACAAGCCGTCCTGGCTGCGGAAGCATCGCAAGCTGGGGCCACGCCGGCTCACCCACATCGACGACTCCTTCCGCAACCGGGCCCGGATGGTGCAGTCGGTGGACGAGATGGTCGGCCGGATCCGTTCGACGCTGAAGACACTCGGCCGGGACAAGGACACCTACGTCATCTTCGGCTCCGACAACGGATTCCACCTCGGCGAGCACCGGCTCGCCGGCGGCAAGATGACCCCGTACACAAGCGACATCCGCGTCCCGTTCGTCTTCACCGGGCCCGGTATCCCCGCGGGCGGCCGGGCGGACGCCATCACGCAGAACACCGACCTCGCCCCCACCTTCCTCGACATGGCGGGCCTCCGGGCTCCCGGCTCCGCCGACGGCCGGTCACTCGTCCCGTTCCTGCGCGGCGACACCCCGGACGATTGGCGGCAGACGGCACTGATCGAGCACGTCAAGCCGCCGTTCTCCGCCGCGGACCCGGACCGCCAGGACTCCCTGCCCGGCTCGCCGGCAACGTACAACGCACTGCGCACCACCGACATGCTGTACGTCGAGTACGCCGACGGTGAGCGGGAGTACTACGACCTCACCCGCGACCCGCACAATCTCGACAACCTCGCCGGGACGCTGCCGGAGGAGCGACGGCGGCGGCTCTCCGCGCTGCTGTACGCGTTGACCCACTGCTCGGGCGCGAGCTGCGCATCCGCGGGCCGGAGCCGATAGCGGGAAGGCGGGACATGCAGCTCACCAATCTGAGCAAGGACGCCGGGGCGAAGATGATGACCTGGATGGACGAGCAGCTCAGCGGACATTAGAAAATTCCGTCCCGTTTGCGCCGCTATCATCGCTGGCGTCGTGCGGGCCGCGCGGGCGACAGGATAGCGACGTGACATCGACCCTGATGCTGGGAGAGCGGGTGTGACTCCAACCGGAAAACCGGATGACGACCACGAGGGTGAGCGTCCCGAACCCGGGCGGCCGGACCAGGGCCCGCCTCCCCCGCAGTGGCTGAACGACGGGCAGGCGCCCGGTCCGGTCGCGCTCCTGCCCGAGGACGCCCCTGAGCCGGGAGGGTCCGGCGGCGACCGTCCCGAGGACGAGTCCGAGGACGACGCGGAGGCCGAGATGGCCGACCGCACCCGGATGGAGCGCACCGTCGTCGTCCCGCAGCCCGAGGGGTCGCCTCGGACCGTCGTGATCGCGCGCGAACCCTCCGCGGAGGAGGAGACCGATTCCCCGGCGGCGACCGGGCCGGCGGCCCCGGCCGCGCAGCCCGCTCCCCCGGCCACGTCCACCGACATCCCAGCGCCCCCGCCGTTCCCCTACGCGCAGCAGATCCCCGACACGCCCCTCCCCCGGACACCCGAGCCGTTCCCTTACGCACAGCAGATCCCGGACGCCGCGCGGGCGGAGCGTCCGCCCGCCGCGCAGCACCCGTCCGCGCCGAACCCGCCGGCTCCCCGTCCGCCCGGTCAGAACCCGCCCGCGGCGAGTTCCCTCGCGCAGAGCCCGCCGGCCCCCGAGCCGTTCCCCTACGCGCAGGAGATCCCCGGCACCCCCGCCCCACGGGCGCCCGAGCCGTTCCCCTACGCGCAGCAGATCCCGGGCACGCCCGCGGCTCCACCCGCTTCTCCACCGGCCGGAGAGTCGTTCCCCTACGCGCAGCAGATTCCGAGCGGGCCGCCGCAGGAGGCCGCCCACCCGGCGGCGCCGCCACCGGTCATCGAGGAACCCTGGCGGACGACGCCGCAGGGCAAGGCCAAGGAGCGGCGGAAGAACATCAAGAAGCCGCTGCTCATCGGCGTCGCCGGGTTGGCGGCGGCCGCCCTTGTGGCGGCCGGCGGGTTCTTCTTCCTGGCGGGCGGTGACGACAGCACGACCGGCGCCGCCGGTGGCGACGTCACGCTGGCGGGTTCGATGTTCGGTGCGAACTCCGCGGGCACCACCGACGGACGCGACCAGCGCCTCACGGACGTGGCGGCGGCGGGCTCCACCGTCGTCGCCATCGGCGGCGAATCCGACACCTCGGGTTCGCGTGGCCAGTTCCTCGTCTCCACTGACGGCGGACGCACCTTCTCCTCCGGCAAGGTGACCGGGCCCGGCGGCGGGGAGCCGCCGCCGAACGAGGTCCCCCGGACGGTGACCGGATCCGCCAAGGGCTGGGTCGCGCTCGGCGGCCGCGACGGCGGCGCCGTGGTGTGGGCGAGCCGCGACGGCCGGACCTGGCAGCGGCTGCCCGACAAGGCCGCGCAGTCCTTCGGCAAGGGCACCCGCGTGAAGGACGTCTACGCCGCCCCGGACGGTTTCGTCGCCATCGGCGCCACCTCCCGGAAGGGCGACTTCAGCGATGCCGAACCCGCGGTGTGGACGTCCGCGGACGGCCGGAGCTGGCAGGTCCGGTCGGGTGACCGGCTGGACCTTCCGGTCAAGAAGGGCGAGGTCACGCTGGTGACCGTCGCCTCGTCCGGGAACGTTCTGCTGCTGGAGGGCGTGCACCGCCCGGATCCGAAGAAGCCCGCGAGGGCCCGGAAGGTGTGGCGGTCCGAGGACGGTGGCGGCACGTGGACCGAGTCCATCATCCCGGTGCCGAAGGGCAGCCGGGGCCTGATGATCGGCGGCGGCGCGGACGGCTTCCTCGCGGTCCGCGAGATCAAGGGCGGCGGCCAGTTCTTCTCCTCCACCGACGGCGAGAAGTGGACGAAGGTCGGCAAGCTGGCAGTCTCCGGCTACCAGCAGGTCGAGGCCGTGCTCAGCGACGACCAGGGCTTCGCGGCCATCGTCGGCCGCGGGCGGGACAGGCTGATCTCGCGGAGCACCGACGGCCGCACCTGGAAGGACGCCGGGACCGTCCCGGCACCGCGCGGCCTGATCGTCCGGGGCGCGGCCCTCGCTGGTGGGCAGAGCATCCTGGTCGGCGCGCAGGACGGCGGCGGCGACACGGACGCCCTGCTGAGCGTGCACGACGGGAACGGCGGAGACGTCCCCATCGACCTGTCCAAGGTGCCCGGCGCGGTGCGGCCCGACCTGGCGGTCACCGCGCTGGCGGCGGACGGCGGCAAGGCGGTGGCGGTCGGCAGCGCGGCCGGCGAGGCGGCCACCTGGGTCTCCGCGGACGGCAAGACCTGGAACCGTGCCCGCGGTGTCGGCGCGGCCCTGTCCCGGCCCGGCCCGCAGCGGCTGCTCGGCGTCACCGCCGGCGCCAAGGGCTGGCTCGCCGTCGGGTTCGACCAGGCCAGACCGCGGCGGCCGCTCGTGGTGACGTCCGCCGACGGGTCGAGCTGGCAGGCGGCCGACCAGTCGGAGGTGTTCAAGGCCGGCCGGCACGAACTCGTCACCTACGGTGCCGCATCGGCCCCCGCCGGGTACGTGGTCGTGGGTGAGGACGGGCTGTCCGCGGCCACCTGGTTCTCCCCGGACCTGAAAACCTGGATGCGCGGAACGGGCGTCGGGAACAGCGGGCTCAAGGCGCTCCCCAACTCCAACCGGTGGCTGCGGTCGGTGGCGGGCGGGCCGTTCGGCTTCGCTGCGGCCGGGGGCCTGCGCGACCCCGCCGCGCCCCAGCAGTCCGGCTACCGCCCCGCCGTGTGGACGTCGTCCGACGGCAAGCAGTGGACGCTCAAGCAGCTTCCCCTTCCCTCGGGCGTGCAGGAGGGCGTGCTGACGCAGATCAGCGCGAAGGACAACACGCTCGTGGCGACCGGCAACGGCCGTAAGGCGTCGGGCCGGATCGCGATCGGATATCTGTCGGGCGACGGCGGCCGCACCTGGAAGCCGGTCGACCTTCCGTCGCCGGACGGCACGAAGAACCTTGAGGTGCTGAGCCTGACCGCGACCCCTGACGGGTTCGCCGCGGCCGGCACGAGCGGGCCCGTCGGGGCCACCGACGTGGTGTCGTGGACGTCCTCGGACGGGGCGACGTGGAAGGGCGCGCTCCTCGACGCCAAGGGCCTGTCCGGCGCGGGCGACCAGCAGATCACCGGCTTGGCCGTCTTCAAGAACGCGCTGCTCGGCGTCGGCGGAACCTCCCGTCAATCCGAGGCGCAGCCCGTCCTGTGGAGCAGGAAGAGCTGAGCACGCCACCCTCGGTGCCGGGCACTCCGGCGCCGAGGGCATCGCCGCCGGTGCTCAGCGGGCGGGCGGCGCCGGGGGCTCCGGTTGCGGGGTGAGAGGCCCCGGCTGCGGGGGCGGCTGCGGGGGCGGCTGCGGGGGCGGCTGCTCTCGGCGGCGGACGTGGCGGGGGATGTAGGTGAGGGCGCCGGGCGGGGTGCCGGCGCGGTCGCGGGAGCGGTTGCGGCGGGAGCCGTAGGGGGCGACGACGGCGCGGTAGAACGGTTTGCGGATCATGGTGGGGACGAGGCGGTAGCCGCCGCGGACCACGACGTTGCGCCAGTACTGCGGCTGGGAGATGAAGCCCTCGCGGAGCATCTCGCGCTGCAGCCGCAGTTCGGAGCGGAGCAGTTCACGGCCGCCGCGGCGTTCGTAGGCGCCCTCGCCGACGCGGTAGTAGACGAGGGGTTCGGCGATGTTCACCATCCGCGCACCGTTGGCGATCATGCGGACGAACAGCCAGTAGTCCTCCATGAGGGGGAGGTCGCCATAGCCGCCGGCGGCGACGACGGCGCTGCGCCGGTAGACGACCGTGGGGTGGTTGAACGGGTCGTGGAGACGCGAGTAGCGGGCGATGTCGGCGGGGTCGCTCGGCGGGATGCGGCGGCCGACGACGTCGGTGATGTCGGTGCCGAACTCCAGGAGCCCGGCGCCCACGAGGTCGGCTCCGGCGCGCACGAGCGGAACCTGGGTCTGGAAGCGGTGCGGCATGGCGACGTCGTCGGCGTCCATGCGGGCGACGATGTCGTACCAGGCGGCGTGCAGGCCCGCGTCGAGGGCGGGGCCGAGGCCGCGGTTGTGCTCCAGGTGGACGAACGCCACCCGCACCGGGCTGCCCTCGACGAGTTCGCGCAGGCAGGCGGACAGTTCGGGCGGGACGGGGCCGTCCTGGACGAGGACCACCTGGTCGGGACGGAGGGTCTGCAGGTGCACGGCGCTCCGGAACGCGTCTCGTACATGCTCCGCCTGATCGCCGCCGTAGACGGTCATTAACAGGGTGAAGGGTTCGGGCTGCATGCGTCCGTTCCGGGGGGAGCGTTGCCCGGTAAAGCCCTGTGCGGGGGCGGCTTCGCGGGCCAGGGTCGGGATTCGAGTCGGCCGTCCTACAGAGGACGCTTTAGTGCGGTTAATGGTTTGCGCGGGCCAAGATACCGGTGCGGCGCATGGCCAGATCAGGTCGGAGCGCAAATGTTACGGTCGCCGCGGATCTCGCCCGCCATTTTCGGAACCGTCGGTGTCAGCGCGCGCAGTTCGGCGCCGTCCTTGCCGATGACGAGGTAGACGTAGCCGGGCCTGGCGGACGCCCAGGGGCGCGGCTGGGGGCCGGGGACGGCGATCGCGAGGCGCGCGGCCTGCCGTTCGGCGCCCACACCGTAGAGGATCATCGTGCGGGGGTACCGCTTCTTGCTGGTGCCGACCTTGACGATCTGGAAGCCGCGCTCGCCGAGCTGGTCGGCGGTCCGCCGGGCGAGGCCCTGGGCACTGGAGGCGTTGTAGACGCCGACCTTCACCTGCGCCGGCGGGACGGGCGGCACCCTGTTCTGCGCGGGCACCGGCGCGGGGGCGGGCTCGGGGAGCTTGTTGTCCTCGCGGACGGCCTTGAACAGCGGCTCGGCGAGCGCCTGGTTGAACTGGACGCGGTTCTTGTCCTGCGGATACGGCTGCACCGGCACGGTGACGAACCGGACCTTCCCCGCGCTCATCCCGCTCAGGCCGGAAGCGAGTTTCTGCATCACCGACAGCGTGAGCCGGTCGTCCGCCTTGATGGACTTGGTCGCGGCGGAGAGGAAGTCGTAGGTCCGTCCCGGGTCGGTGAGCATGCCCTTGTCGGTGGCCTTCTTGACGACCGACGCCATGAACGCCTGCTGCCGCCTGATCCGGTCGAGGTCGGAGCCGTCGCCGAGCACGTACCGGGTGCGGACGTAGCCGAGCGCCTGGTCGCCGCGGACGGTCTGCCGGCCGGCCCTGAGGTGCAGTTCGGCCTTGGGGTCGTCGACGCGCTTCGGGACGCAGATCTCGACGCCGCCGAGCGCGTCCACGACCCGTTTGAAGCCGGCGAAGTCGACCTCGACGTAGTGGTCGATGTGAATCCTGGTGAGCGACTCGATCGTGCGCCAGGTGCAGGCCGGGCCGCCGTTGGAGAAGGCCGCGTTGATCATCCCGAACTGGGCGGGGACGGTCGTGCCGTTCTTCTTCTTGCACGGCGGCATCTGCACCATCGAGTCGCGCGGGAAGCTGATGCCGATGGCGCTCTCGCCGCCGGGCGAGATGTGCAGCAGGATCGTGGTGTCGGAGCGCTGCCCGGCCTCGACGCCGTACCGGGCGTTCTCCCCGGCGCGGCTGTCGGACCCCATCACCAGGATGTTCAGCGAACTGTTGAGCTTGGGCGGGCGGTGCTCGCCCAGCCGGTCGTCGACGTGCTCGCGGTCGATCTGGCCGTCCAGCCGCCGCCAGAACCCGTAGGCGGTGAGGCTGCCGGCGACGAGCCCGACCGACAGCACGACCGACACCCAGCCGAGCACGCGCCACAGACGCCCCCGCACCGGCGGTTCCGGTGGCGGTGGGGCGTTGCCCGCGTAGTACACGGGAGAGGGCGCGGCGGCTCGCTGCATCCGTAACATTTCAGCACAGATTAGAAAAGGGGCACGCGTGTCACTGGAAAGTATCCGGTGATCAGGTCGCCCGGCCATCGAGGGTCCCCGGTGACTAGACTCCCGGACGAGATGAGCACCGTAGACGCGCTGACCGACCAAGCAATGGTCGTCCTCCAGGACCGGCCGGTCGTGCCGCTGAGCGCCTGGCTGGACCGGGCCCTCGCCGACTGCGCCGAGACCGGCCGCACCCTGCAGCTCGTCACGCCGCTGGACTCCCGGCTGACGCTTCCGCTGCGCACCGCCGCGTCCGGCACCGGCGTGCAGTGGATCGTACGCAACGGCGACGGCTACTACGAGGGCCTGACCGGACGGCCGATGAAGTGGGGCGGCGCGACGTTCGTCCCCGTGCCCGAGGCCCGCGACTACGCACCCGGATACACCACCCGCCCGACCGCGCCGATCGGTTCGCAGCTCACCCTCGTCTACCGGATCCGGCACGGCACCGAGGGCGACCTCGCCGGGACGGTCGAGCGGCTCCTGCAACTGCTCACCGGCAAGTACCCGTCCGGGCTCGGCCCCGCCGAACCGCTGGAGCACCCGTGGCGCCGCGACCGGCTCACCGAGTACGTGCGCGGACGTTCCACCGTGCGGCTCGTCGTCGGCGGCGACGGGCCCCGTCCGGCGCAGGCGATCTGCGACTACACGGCCGCCGAGGGCGGCGCCGTCGCCGAGGTCAGCACCGTCACCGTCGGCTACGCGCCCGAGGACCCGCCGCCCCTGCGGCACCTTCCCTCGCTCGTCGGCGCGCTGGCCGCCGACCAGCCGATCGCGTCGCTGTTCGTCCAGCTCACCCCGGGCCGCGCCGACCTCACCACCGAGCCGCGCTGGACGGGCGCGGCCGCGCCGGTCGCGCTCGCGGTCGCGGGCACCGTCACCGGCCCCCACGCCATCCCCGGGCAGCCGGTCGGGCCGGCGCGCGCACCGCTGACGTTCTTCCCACTGGGGGACGGCCGCTCGCCGGACGGCTGGCAGCGGCACAGCCTGCTCATGCAGCACCTCCAATCGGCCTGATCCGGCCGCCGGGGGTACGCGGCGCCCAAAGCGGGCCTTCCACCCCATGGACGCCGCATACGCCGCACAGGGCTGATGATCTACCCGTAAGGGATGCTGTACGGTCCTGCCCATGGGGAAGGCCGGTCAGCTCGACGCGCTTGAGCGGGCCGTCGAGGGGACGCTCGCGGAGGGCGCGTTCGAGTTCGACGGCGACGAGGCGGTCCTTCGCATCGAGGGGTCCCTCATCCTCACCACCGGCTGGTTCGTCGGGCTCGGCATCGGCGGCGTGGCACTGCTGCTCGCCGGCGCCGTCCTGTCCCTGGCGGGGCTCCAGGACGAGGCGCGCTGGGCGCTCGCACCGGGCGCGGCGCTGCTCGGCGCCGTGGCCTGCTTCCTGCTGCTGTGGCGTTTCACTCCCCTCGCGAGGCTGTGGTCGGATGTGGAGCTGCGGTTCGACGAGCAGGCCATCGTCCACCGGCGGACCCGGATACCGTTCGGCGACCTGCGTCCCGAGCATCTCGTGTGGAAGACGGGACCGTTCTTCCGGCGCCTCTACGTCCGGCATCCGTCCCTGCGCAAGCAGCTCGCCGGGTTCTTCGACGGTGAGGAACGGCAGGCCGAGGAGTTCCAGCGGCGGCTCTGGGAGCTGATCTCCGCACCCGACCTGCCCCGCGTCCTCACCCACGGCAACGACCTCACCCCCGTGCAGCGCTGGATCATCGGGGCGGGCGCCCCCTACGGCGCCGTCAACGGGTTCCAGGTGGACCGGCTCGGCACCGCGCCCGGCGAGTCCACCGCGTCCGCCGACCGCCGCACCGCCCACGAGCTGCTACAGGACCCGTGGGGCGCCTACGACCTCGAACAGCTCCTCGCCGCCGTCAACTGGCTCGTCCAGGACGGGCACCGTGCCGACTTCGCCCAGGACGCCCACCTCGCCGCCCGGCCCCCGGCCGCGCGGGAGGAGTACGGGACGCTGCTGCGCGAGGTCGACGGCCTCATCGCCCACGACCGGCTCGAACCGCCGTTCGTGGAACGGCTCATCGAACTGATCCGCATCCGGTACGGGGACGAGGGCGGCGCATACGCCCGGCTCGTCCCGGCCCTGCTGCGCGACGAACCGGGCGCGGACGCGAGCGAGCAGGGCGCCGAGCTGGCCCAGTTCCTCCACCGGCTGTTCAACGACCGCGACCACGCGTCCGAGGAACTGCACCGGCTGGAGGTCCTCGCCGACCCGGCGCTGCGCGCCAACGCGGGACGCTTCCTCATCTGGGACTACGGGCGGGCCCTCATGCTCTACCGCTGGGGCCACATGGTGGGGTGGCTGACAGAGGAGTACTGCTGGGAGCGGATGCTTCCGCTGGCGCTCGACATCCAGCGGCGGTACTCGTCCTGGCGGGACATGGCCACCTGCTATCTGCAGGGGCGGCTGCTCTGGTCGGGCGGCGGCGGGGCCGCGCAGGCCGAGTACGAACGGCTCATCGAGGAGCTCGCCACCGAGCCGCGCAGCCCGTGGAACCTCGTCCCCTGGGATCTGGACCTGACCCGCGACTGGCCCTGAGCCCGGCTCAGCCGATCACGCCGCCCTGGTAGGCGGCGCCGCCCACGTCCCCGGACAGGCCGCGGGACGCCGTGGCACCGGGGTCGTCGCCCTGGTCGGACGCCCGCCAGCTGCGGGGCGGGGCATCGCTCGCGCCGTCCGGGTAGACGGTCCCGCCGAGCCAGCGGACGAGCGAGTCGGCGAACGTGCGCGCGACCCGCATCGCCTCCGGCACATCGGCGACCGCCCGGACGTCCACCCACCACACCGGCACGCCGACCCGGTCGGCGAACTCGGCACCGAGCAGCCGCCGGATCTCGCTCTGCGCGGAGACCCGCACCGCGTCCTCGATGGAGACGAGCAGCCGCCCCTCGGCGTCGTACAGCAGCGTCGGCTCCGGCTCCCCGCCGCGCAGCTCCAGCGGCTCCCCCATGGCGATCATGCCGTCGGCCACGGCGTGCACATCCGGGCTGCGGCGCACCAGCGCCACCAGGTCACTGCTCATCGGCCACCCCAGCGTCGGACGGAACGGGAGCCGACCACCGCACCCGCGGCCGGTCGCCGGCTTGAGTCGGACACCTGCCTCCCCTCTCCTCAGCAACTTTATGAGAGATCCGCACCCGCTGCCCACGGGACCTCTATCCCGTGAGACACCTATCCATCACCGTGATATCGCCGGGTTCCTCCCGATACGCTGTTCCGATCATTGGACGCCACCCCGCACGACCATCGGCACGGAGTCGATCATGCAGCCCCCTCACCTGCCGGGCCCACCCCCCGGCGGCCCGGGATACCCACCACCGCCGCCGGGTTCGCCGCCGCCCTTCGGCGGCCCCGGCTTCCCACCACCGCCACGCGGCGGCGGTAGCCCACTCGTCCCACTACTGATCTTCGGCGTGGTGGCGGTCATCGCCGTTGTCGGAGTCGGCGCGTTCCTCGTCCTGGGCGGCGGCAACGACAGGACCACAACGTTTCCCACGTACACGCCCTACACGCCACCGACGCTGACTCCCTACTCCTCTGAGCCGACCCCAACCCCCACCAGCGGGGGGACGCCGGGCGACCCTTCCGGAGTCCTGTCCGCGACCATCCGGACCGCGAAGGGCAACACGTTCACCCGCGCGGGCACCCGCACCCAGTCGTGCACGAGCCGCGCCAACGCGCGGCTGCGCACGGCACTGCAGACGTACCCGTGCATAGGGCCGATGCACTCCGCCGTGTACGCCAACCCGTCCAAGCAGATCATCACGTCGGTGTCGATCTTGACGCTCTCCAGCCCGTCGGCGGCGAGCAGCGTCAGCCAGACCACCAACGACAAGGGCTGGCCGCTGCTGCTCACCCCGTCCGACGCGAGCGGCCTCCCGCAGCCCCGTCCCGACCCCGCCTACTGGACGCGCTCCTGGTCGCAGGGTTCACGCGTCATCTACGCCCAGTCCTACTGGTCGTCCGGCGGCGCCACCGGCGACCGCACCGGCGCCGTCTTCGCCACCGCCGGCGAACTCGGCGTGGAGGTCACCAACACCCTCATCTGGACGAACTGACCACCACCGGCGGCGCGGCCCGCGCGGGCCGCGCCGCCTCAGCGGGTCGGGGCGGTGAGCGCCCGCGCGAACACCTCGTGCACGATCCGGGTCACCGACGACCGGGCGGCGGCGGAAACCTTGGACATGTCCACCGAACTGCCGGTGGCGAGGTGCCGGTCGTAAGGCACGAACACCACGGGCAGACCCCACGCGGTGAGCATCTGATGCGCCCGGTGCAGATCGGCACCCACCTGGGGGGCATGCGAAACCATCGCTATCACCGTCCGCCGCAGAAGGTCCCCCAGCTCATTGGCCGCGTACCATTCGAGCGCCCCCCGCGCGCTCAAGGCACCGTCCACCGTGCCCGGCGTCACCAGGACAAGGCCGTGCGACGCGGCGACGACACCCCGGTTCAGTTCGGTGAGGATGCCGGCGCCGCAGTCGATGACCGTGGCGCCGACGTACCGGGCCACGACGTTGAGCGCGTTCTGGAACGTCTCCAGCGTGAACTCACCCGCGATGCGCCCGCCGCGCGTCGACGACAGCACGAACAGGCCCTCGGGAGTGCGCGACAGGAACCGCGCCGCCTCCTCGAAGGAACGCGGGTTCTGTCCCGCCAGGTCGAACAGCGACAGCTGCGAGCGAACGCCGAGCCGGAGCGGCAGCGAGCCCAGCTCGGCGTCGGCGTCGGCGGCCAGCACCCGATCCTGGCGATGCCGGGCCAGCTCGGTCGCCACCAGCGCGGCCATCGTCGTCTTGCCCGCGCCGCCGCGCACACTGGCGATCGCGATCTGCCGGGTGCTGGGCACTGACCGCTGCATCAGCTCGACGAACGCGGCCATCTCCCGGGCCTCCCGGGAACCGCCGCCGACGGCCCGGCGGACGTTGCGTCCCATGCGCCGCGCCAGCGGGTCGCCGTGCTGGTTCTTGCGGACCAGTTCCTCGGCCGGAACCGGCGCCGCCGCCCCCACCGCCTGCGGCTGCTGCTCCGCGGTCGCCGGCGCGGCCGGACTTGCGGCGGACTGCTCGGCCGCGGACTGCTCCGGGACGTCCGCGGTGTCGACCCCGATGAGCGGGTTCACGGCCGCCGACCAGTCGAAGTCGAAGTGCGTCGGCTGCGCGACGGGCTGCGGCTGCTCGGGCGGCGCGTCTGTCGACGGCTGCGGGACGGGTTCAGGCGTCAACGACGGCGGGGGCGGAGGAGGCGGCGGCGGATCGGCCTCCTCGTGCGGCGGCGGGAACGGAGGCTGCGGAGGAGGAGGCGGCGGAGGCGGAGTCTCGGCGACGTCCTGGGCCGACTCGACCTGCGAAGGAACCGGCGGCGGAGGTGGCGGAGCTTCCGCGACACCCTGGGCAGACTCGACCTGCGGAGGCGGCGGAGGAGGCGGCTCGACGGCCGGCTGCACCGGCGGCGGAGGAAGAGGCGGAGCTTCCGCGACACCCTGGCCAGACTCGACCTGCGGCGGAGGAGGCGGCTCGACGGCCGGCTGCACCGGCGGCGGAGGAGGCGGCTGAGGGGCCGCCTGAACCGGTTCCGGCATCACCACGGGGGCCACGGCGGGTTCAGGCTCGGGCACCGGCCGAGGCGGAGCCTCGGCGCCCCAGGCGGGCTGTACCGCCACGGACGACGCCGCCTCAAGCACCTGCAATCCCCGCTGCGCAACCCCGAGATCGCGCAAGACGGCCTGCTGCCAACTCGAGTCCGGCACCCGACCTCCTTTCGTTGCAGAGACAGCCTACGAGGCCCCGCCCGCCGCCGCGGCCCTCCGTCCGTCAGAGAACGCGCATCACCCTCACGACGGCAGCGACTGAGCCGCGCACTCCGCGGCGTCCTTGTTGACCTGCGCGTCACTCTTGCCGTTCTTGTTCTTCGGCATCATGACCGGGTTGGCAGGGTCCACCTCAGGCATGTCGTAGCCCTTCTTGATCATGCACTCCCTGGTCTTCGTCAGCGCCTCACGCTGTGCCGGGGTAATTTTCCCGCCGCCGTTCGTGGTCTGGCCGCCATTGCCGGTGATGGTGCCGCCGCCCGGCTGCGTCGCCGAAGCGGTCGCCCCGGACGCCGAACCGCCGTCCTTGGAGTCTGAACCGCAGGCGCTGAGGCTCAGTGCCAGCGCGGCAGCCGTGACCGGGATGAGCAGGAGCTTCTTCATGATCACTCTTTCTGTCGTCGTGCTTGCAAACAGGGAGAACGGCCGTCCACACAGCGGGAAGGCGACCGCGAAAAGAGAAAGGTCTAGTACTGAGGGTGGGAACGCCGGGACCTTGCGGAGACACGTACGGCCGACCACCCTGCGGACCTCCCTGCCCCCCGGCGACGGCACCGGACGAGCACCCTTCTTGCCGCGCTTGAGGAGGATGAAGAACACGGCTCCACCGATCATCACGGCCGCACCAACGGTGATCAGCACGACCAGCAAGATTGCGATCCGCCTGATCAGTACGCTTGGTGGCGTTGGACTTGGGCACTCTGGTGGGGAACGGCTTCACCCTCAGCACGTCCTTCAACCAGCGGCCATACGCGGCGAAGACGGGATTCGGCACACTCTTCGGCACCCTAGCCGCCAACGCCGGGGCCGGAATGACGACTCCGTAACCGACCAGCCGTTCCTTTCCAGGAGAACTGGCATCCTTGGTCGTGTTGATGAACCGAGGTCACCATTCATCCGACCGTGATCGGGGCGACCACAGCCGGACCAGGCCAGGCGACCGACCCAAGATGAAAACGGCAAAGGTCGAACCGGCCCTTGCCGAACCCGTCGCAGCAGCACTCCTCGCCTACGGAATCAGTTCACAAAATATCGGCAGACCAGGCGACGCCTGGCCTGCCGATGTCATCACGTTCGTCACCTGATGTCTCGACGTCAGCCGATCACCAGCGGTGCAGTGCCGTCCCCTGCGTCGTTACTGGGGTGGCTGAGCGGGAGGACCACCCTCCGGCGGTCGCTGACCGGGCGGCATGGGCGGATGCGGCTGGTACTGTGGCTGCCCCCCAGGGGGATACGGACCTCCCGGCGGCGGCCCCGGCTGCTGTCCGAATCCTGGCGGCGCACCATAGCCAGGACCAGGCCCTATCAGGGGCGGAGTTGCGGACCGCTTTCGCCGGGAGATGAAGAACCCGAAGATGCAGGCCGCCAAACCCACGGCGGCGATAGCCCCGTAGCCGATAATGGTGCCCGTGGAGACGGAGTCGCCCTTTTTCTTCCCGGCGGGCGCAGGCGTTACCCCGGCAGCCTCGGGATGGTCCTTCTTCCATCGATCGAACTCTTCGAACACGGGATTCGCAGTCCCCTTCGGCGCCTTCCCTGCCAGCGGCCGATAGGGACGAATCATCCCGTACCCCGTCCGGTCGTCCTTCCCCTTCTCGTAGACGTCCGCCGCAGAAGCGATGAGCTGCCGCACCACCTCACGGTTCTTCATATCCGGATGCCCGGCCCGAATGATGGCCACGGCCCCTGATACCAGCGCCGCGGCGTCGCTCGTGCCGCTTCCGGGGTAGAGTTTTCCGTCCTTAAGGACCGTGACCGTGTGGACGCCCGGGCTCGCCACAGTCACATAAGGCTGACGCTGCGTCTTCTCCCAGGGACGACCTTGCAGGTCGACGGCGCCCACCGCCACAACACCCTTGCAGTTGGCGGGGGCATTGCTGGCGTTCCCTTCGTTTCCGTCATTGCCAGCGCTAACGACAATGACCGCATCCTTGCCCAGCGCGTAGGCAATCGATTTCTGCAGCTCCTCTGAACAGCGACTGGGAAACCCCTGCGAGAGATTGATCACTTGTGCCCCATGGTCGGCAGCAAAACGGATCCCTTTGGCATAAGCAGGGAGACTCTGCGCAACGACCGGAAGAATCTTGGCATCTGGGGCAATACCCACCAGGCCAGTACCGCGGCCCTGAGCCGCGATAAGCGCTGCCATCCCCGTGCCATGGCCTGGCGGATCGTCAACGCTATCGAGGTCTTCTCGACCGTCTCCGCCGCCGTCCTCAGCGTTCATGCCAGGCAGGACCACGTCCTGCAACTCAGGTAGATCCGCCTCAACGCCGGTGTCGATCACTGCGACCGTGACGCCTTTGCCCGTGGACAATGGCCAAAGGTGACTCTGAACACCCCAACTCTGGAACCACCATTCCTGAGGCAGAGGTCCAGGTGCCGCCGCCGCCGAGCCGGGCCAAGCGACCGCACCGAGAATGAACATGGCCAACGTCGAACTGGCCACTCTGCGAGCCCGTTGCAGCATCAGCACTCCTCGCCTACGGGAATCGGTTCACAAAAATATCGGCAGACCAGGCGACGCCTGGTCTGCCGATGCCGTCACGTTCACCACACGACGTCTCTACGTCAGCCGATCACTGGCGGTGCAGTGTCGTCGTTGCCGCCCCAGACGTCCTCGTCCTCGGTCAGCCACGTGCTGCGCTCGTGCTCGTCGCCGTCGCCGCCGCCTCCGCGGGCACCGGCGCCCATCGGCATTCCCATGCCGTTCATCCCGCCCTTGCCGGCTAGGCCGCCGAAGGCACCGGGGCCGGCACCCATGCCCGCGCCCATGCCTCCCGGACCGGCGCCGAGGCCGCCGCCGAGCGCACCAGGGCCGCCGCCCACGCCGCCGGCGCCGAGCCCAGCACCTCCGCCACCGAGGCCGGGACCGCCGCCGGGTCCCCCAGGGGGCATACTGGCCAGGTCCGTGCCCGGGCCACCAGGGCCACTGCCGGGGCCGCCGGGACCACCGGGGAGGTCCGGTCCGCCTGGGCCGCCCGGAACCCCCGGCCCGTGCGGTCCACCAGGCATGTTCGGACCGCCAGGGCCGCCGGGGAGATCACCGGGACCGCTGGGACCACCACCAGGACCGCCGCCGGGGAGGTCACCGGGACCACCCGGCATACCGCCTGGGCCTCCACCTGGGCCTCCGCCCGGTCCGCCTCCCGGCATCTTGGGAGAAGTCGGACCGCCACCTGGACCTGGGCCTTGAGGGAAATCCGTATCGCGGAAGTTGGGGTTCGCCAGGTCCTGGCGGATGGAGGGCGGGAAGTTGTTGTTGGACTCCACCGTGCCGTCGTTGATGTTGTTCATCACGCTGCTGGCACCGGCGTTGTTGCCGATCAGACCACCGATGGCGGTCGGGGCCGTGGCAGGGTTGATCGCGAGAATACGGTGACCCCAGGTGACCACGTCCTTGACCCAGCTGTCCATACGGCTGCCACTGCCATACGCATTCTTCCAGGAATGCTGCGTTTTGGCGTGTGCCGACATCGCCTTGCTGGTCTGGTCCGAGACCCGCTCGATCTCCTGTACCTGGCGATAGGTCTTGTTCATGTTCTCCATGGCCTTCTTGGCGTCTTCACCGCCCCACGCCTCGGCCATGCGCGTCGCCTGGTTGTAGATCAGGTTGGCGGAGCTGGTCATCCTCTTCGAGAGGGCGCCGTACTCCTTCGCACCGGACTCCAGCTGGCCCGGCTGCATACTGTCGACAATCTCGCGAACCTTGTCGAAGTTGTCGTGCCAGACCTCGAGGGCGTTGTACCAATGGCCAACGCCCTCGGCGTCCTTCGTGATCGTGTCATTCCTGATCTTCTGTTCTTGACCCACTGCCGCTCACCCCAATCCGCTCGTGTACCTATCAGACGTAGTTATGCGGGGAACCAGCGGCCTCCACGCCACGCTTGGAGGCATCGTCGGCCTTGCGATGGGTCTTGTCCGAGTTCCGAATGGCTTCGATCACTTTTTTGTACGACTCGATGAACTGGTCGTACGTACCACCGATGGAGTCACGTGCCATCCGGACGGTGGTGTGCAGACCGCGACCGGCCTGGTAGTTGCCCATTGCGCCCTCGGAAGGCGTGGCGTCCTGGATTCGCTCGCTGTAACGCATCTTCTCCAGGTCGTGGAGATCCTTTTCGAGCTTTTTCACGATGTCCTTGAGGGCATCGTGATCGATCTTGATCTCTTTGCCTCCGGCGGTGGGCAGGTGCGGGTGTCCCATGTGCGCTTACCTCCTGATCAGCCCTCTTGCTCTTCGACTGGCCGGGACACAGAACGGCACATGCTCCCCCGTTGGACCCGGTGCGGCGAAGTCGGCCCTGGCCGCGTGAACGGCCAGGGCCATCTCACCCCGGAAGCCCGGGATGAGCCATCGTCGGCCGTCCGATCAACCCCAGATGCCGGAGTTGCTCCGCTCGGCCTGCTGGTAGTTGTCGTGCGCGTCGCGGATGGCGAGGCCCAGCTGCGCCACCACGTTCTGCATGTCCTTGGCGGCGCCGTCCCACTGCTTCTGGAAGACCCAGTACGCCTCCTGCGCGGAGCCCTCCCACTGGTTGAGCTTCGTCCGGAGCTTGCCCTCCAGGTCGTTCAGCTCGTCCATCAGGGCGCGGGCGGCCTGGCTGAACTGTGCCTCGCCCTCGCTGAGGCCACCGAAATTGGCTCTCGTGTAGCTCATGATTCCCCTTCTCCAGCTCTCGTCACCTAATGCGAATCGGTCAGGTCGTGCCGTTGAGCAGGGCCTGAACCTTGTTCACGGCCTGCTCGGACATCTCTTCCTTCGACTCGTAGGTGATCTTCGTCTGGACCAGGCTCTGGTGCATGCCCTCAAGTGCGCGAAGGACCTTGCCGAAGTCCTCGTTGAACCGGTTGAAGACCGACTCGAAGGCCATGGAGGCGTTGCCCTCCCAGGCCGAGCGGACCTGCTGCTTGTGTCCTTCGAGCTGCGTCTGCAGCCCCTTGATGATGTTCGCGGATGCGTCGATGTCGTCCGCGGCCTGCTTCATTGCCGCTCTGTCGACGGCAGACTGCTGCCCCATCAGTCACCTCCAGTGACTCGTATCCTCGTGACCCGCGAGGGTGGTCCAGAACAGAGGCGCCGGGCCAACACCAACTGCCCCCGTATCGGCAGCGCAATGAACCCTGTGGCCTTGAAAGGCGGGGGGTCGCACCGCAGAGTGCCTCCCACCATAGGATCTTCCTCGCCGGGTGTCCATCCGTTCATCCACAGTCATGGACGCAATAGCGCCCATTGCGGTTTCACCGAATCCGGAATCGGCCGATGATCAGTTCCCTGCCTGGGCATTCGTGGTCTGGGTGGATACCGCGGCCGGATCGAGGACCGGGCCCTGCACGATCAGGTCCAGAACTCCCGCCGGCACCTTCGAGGCATCGCCGGGCAGCGAGTAGCCGAGCTTCTCGGCCGTCTCCTTGTCCTTGATCGGGAATCGTTTTCCTTCGGCGACCAGGTAATAGGTGTTGACCTGGTCGGCCTGCCCCGGACTCGGGACCCGGCCGGCGAGGGCCGCGCTGCCGGGCGGGAAGACCAGCTGGTCGGCGCCGCTCGGCTTGGGTGCGTCCGGTGGAGCCGGAAGCGAACCGTTGAGGGTCAGGACAGCGTCCTTGTTGCCGCTCGGGTCGCTGTAGAGCGCGCACAGCGGGCTCGTCCCGTTGAAGGGGACGAGGGCGGGCGCTTTGCCTTCGAGTTTCTGGTCCCGTATCGGCTGCGAGGACCGTCCGACGGCGTTGACCTGTCCCGCGTCGATGTCGATCGCCCGGACGGCTCCGTTGCCGTAGGCCTTGCGGGTCTGCGGGTCGGCGACCAGCAGGTCCCGCTGGATCGGGGTGATCGGCGCGAGGCCGTCCGCGAGGAGGACGAACGAGGACCCGGCGCCCGACGCGGTGTTCAGGCTGAAGATCTGCCCGACCCGCGCATTGCCTCCCGGGCCGTTCACCGGCTGCCCGAGCCCCTGGATCTGCGGCGCGGCGAAGTCCGGCCCCTGGGTGACGGAGTTCAACCACTTTCCGGCGATCGGGGCGGGTGTCGCGCCGAGCGTGGTCAGCGCGTACGGCGGCATCCGCATCCGGGAATTGCGCCACAGCAGCCAGTTCTGGCCGTCGGCCTGCACGGCCAACGCCTGGCCGTCCTGCAGCGGGGTGCCGCCGACCTTGCGTCCGGCGGTGAGTGTGACCAGCGACCGGCGGCCCAGCGAGGTGCCCTCGACCGTGCGCACGCAGACCGCCCATGGGGCCTTGGTCAGCTCGTCGGGCTCGGGAAGGGTGTTCGGCGCGCCCGGAATGCCGATCACGGGGCCGCGCTGGAATTCCTTGAGCGACGTGCGGGAGACCGTCCGGCGGCTCTTGGGGTCGGTTCCGGCGACCAGCCGCGCGGACACGTAGTTGCTGACCGGGCAGAGCTTGCCGTTCTCGCACCACACGTAGCGGGCGCCGGTCTCCTTCTCCACGATCAGCATCCCGGCTTTCTCCAGGCCGGTGGCGCCGCCCGGCCGGATGATGCCGTAGATGCCGAACGCCGCCATGCACAGGATGCCGATCATGACGCCGCTGAATGCGGCAATGTTCATCCGCCGCATCGGCAGTTCGGGGTTGTCCGGCTCACCGGAAATGAGCGCCAGCGACGCGCGCTGGTTCATCAGGCGGTGAGCCTGCAGCAGGTCCTTACGAGTCTGCACGCGGCACTCCTAACCGGCGAGCCCGCGCATGTACGCGAACAGTCCGCATTCTCCGAGTGCCAGCGGGATGAGCGCGATCAGCAGGATCATCTCCAGGATGTCCCCGGCGCGGCCCCAGAACGGGGACGGCCGGTTACCGGGCAGCCAGAGTCCGACACCGACCACGGTCGCCGCCACCACGACGAGCGGGACGAGCGCACCCGCGACCAGTGCCACCGGCGAGGCGTCCCACGCCTGCGCGGTCACCAGCGCGCCGACGCCGAGCATGCCGGGCACCATCAGGTTCAGCCGCTGCGCCCGGCCGCGGAACAGCCGCGACCGCAGCATCAGCAGCGCCGAGATGACCGCCGCGGTGACCGGGCCGAGCCAGCCGTCGTCGAACGCGGACGGGACGAGCCCGATGAACGCCACGACGCCGAGCCCGGCGGTGAAGCCGGTGATGAACCGGTTGGCGCGGCCGGTGCGGGTCAGCACCTGCTGCCCGTCCACCATGATCGTGTCGCGCCGCAGGTCGTCCGCGCTCTGCGGCACCGGTGGAAGCGTCACCTTGGAGAAACGGAACGCCAGCGTCGGGGTGAGCGGGGTGAGCATCATCGCCACCACCACCGTGACCGCCGCGATCCCGGCCGCGGACAGGTCCTCGAACAGCAGCGCGACGATGGAGCCGAGTGCGCCGAGGAGCCCGCCGACGACCATCCCCCAGAAGACCGACGCGCCGCCGGTGACGCCGACGAGCAGGATCACCGCGGCCAGCACCAGGGTGCCGAACCCGGCCAGCGCGTTCAGTGCGTCCAGGCCGGAGAACGCGGTGTCGCGCGCCGGGGCGAGCAGGCCGGCGAGGAACGCGTGCGGCAGCGCGGCGAAACCGAGCACCGTGCCCGCCCGCTCGTCGCCCGCGGCCCGCGAGACCGACACCGCCGCGGCGATGTACAGCAGGCAGATCACGCCCGCTGCGGCGGCGGGGACGATCCAGGACGGACCGGCGAGCAGCACCACGAGCGCCGCGACCGCCGAGGCGCCGCCGCCGACGGACAGCGAGAACTGCCGCGTCCACTCCGGCCGCCAGCGGTCCCGCCGGTCCTTGATGGCGGTCGCCACCACGTCCGGGACGTCGTCGAACGCCAGCTCGGGAAGCTGGGACCTGCCCGGCCGCAGGTAGAGGATCTCACCGTCGCGGAGTCCGGCCTGCGCCGGCGTCATGCCGCCGTCGAACGGCGCCTCGTCCAGTCGTTGCAGCACCCATCCGCCGTGCGCGAGACCGGCATCGGCCATCTGGGCGCCGGAATAGTGCAGGATCGCCGGGAAGAACTGGGCGAACGGCACATGAGCGGGGAGCGAGATATCGATGCGGCGCTTCGGGGCCACCACTGTGACCCTGCACAGCTCCGCCCCGGTGACTGAAGCCACTGTTCTTCCTCACCTGTAAGCATGGTCCCTGGGGAGCGTCCGGATACCGGCGAAACCGTAACAGGATAAATTGTGACGGCGCGCGCCAATGGCCGCTCCACCGTCGCGGACGGTATCAGCATCACCGGGAACCGTCCCGTTTCAGCGCCCCTGCCCGCCCGGCAGGCGAGGGAGAGGACCCATGACGTCGGACATCACAGGGCCCGGAGTTCCCTTCGAACGGCGGCTCCGGGAAGAGCGGGAGCGTCTGCGGGCGTCTTCCTCCGCCGATTCCTCCGCCGAGGTGCGGGTCCGCGGTGAAGGCGAGTCAGGCGAAGGCCGCGTGCGGGCCGTCGCGGTGACGGGCGGCCGTATCGAGACGCTGGACATCGACCCTCGCGTCCTGCGCCTGGAACCGGAGGAACTCGCCGCCCACGTGGGCGACGCGCTCAATTTCGCACTGGACGACGTGCGCGCCCGGGCCGGCGCCGAGCAGGCGGACCTCGTCCCCGACCTCGCCGTCCTCGCCGGGGAACTGCAGCGCGTGCAGAACGAGGGGCTGCGCCGGCTGAGCGTGATGACACAGGGCATCAACGAAGCGCTCGCCGGGATCCGCGATCGGGCGTACGTCAGCGGGGAGGCCGCGTTCCCGGGGCTGGAGCACCTCCTGGACCAGGCGGGCGAGGTCGCGCGTTCCGCCCTTCCCGGCGACCAAAAGGAACGGTCCACCGCGGAGGCCGCCGACGACGATGAACTCGTCCGGGTGGTGGCGGACGGCGCCGGGCGGGTCGAGGCGGTCCATCTCAACGCCCGGTCGCTGCGCATGGCGTCTCACGCCCTCGCCGCCACGATCGTCACGACCGCGAACGAGGCGCTCGACTCCGCCCGCGCGGACGCGGCCCAACGATCGAAGGCCGCAGCCGACCCGGATCTCCAGGAGCGTGTGCGCGCCGTGCAAGATCAGAGCATCGAACAGCTTCGCTCGCTCATGGGGTCGCTCACGGCTCTCATGAGCAGCATCCAGAAACGCTGACCGAGGGAAAGCGCATGGGCGAGAACCACCTGGACGTAGAACCCAGGACCATCAAGCGTGCGGGCGCCGGGATCAACTCGTCCGCCCAGCATCTGCAAACCGAATGGGAGCAGTTCCAAGCCAAGCTGCAGGGCCACGGCGAACCCTGGGGCCAGGACATGCTCGGCATGCTGATCGGCGGCTGCTACATGGCCGTCTACGAACTCGCCGCCGAGTGCATCCAGGAGAACATCGCCGGGTTGAAGGGGCACGCGGAGGGCGCGACCGTGATGGCGGCGAACTACTTCCAGGCGGAGGACGCCAGCACCGTCGAGGTCAACCGCGTCCGCGACATTCTCGGCTGAGCCATGGGACTGCAACTCCCCGGAGATCTGATCTCCCTGCTCGGCATGCTCGGTTACGACTGGCCCGAGGCCGACGAAGAGAAGCTCTTCAAAATGGGCGGAGACTGGATCGGCTTCGCCGGCAAGCTGGGGCAGCCGGTCGGCGAGGCCAACGCCCACGCCGCCGCGATCTGGGCGGGCAACCAGGGCGAGGGCATCGACGCCTTCCGCAAGGCGTGGTCGCACGAGGACGCCCCCGGCCCCGCCCTCGGCGACGCCGGCACCGCGTCCACCATCATCGGCGCCGCCCTCATGGTCTGCGGCGTCATCGTCCTCGCCCTCAAGATCCACGTGATCATCCAGCTCATCATGCTGGCCATTCAGATCGCCCAGGCCATCGCGACCGCCGCGGTCACCTTCGGCGCCTCGCTCGCCGAGATCCCGATCTTCAAGATGATCGCGAGCCTCATCATCGACCAGCTCCTCAACATGGCCATCGAAGCGATCCTCAATGGGTAGGCCGAGCCTCGCGGTCCTGGTCCTCGTCCTGCTGCTGAGGGTCAGGTACCACGCACCGCGTGCGGCCGGGCAGAACAACGCGCGCGGCGTCTTCAAGGCCGCCGCGAGCTTCATCCGGTGGGCCGAAAGGCACGGCCCCCGCCGCCCCGTCACCATCACGCTCCGCCACGAACCGGGAATGCCGAAGGCCCAGTTCCGCCGCAAGGCCAGGGCCCTGCAGCGGCTGGGCGACGAAGGCAAGCTGTTCAAGGCCGTCAACCCGGTGCGCAGGCGCGACCGCCAGCGTTCGATCGACCATCGCAGGGACCTGGTGGACCGGATCCACCGGCAGTACGGCCAGCGCAACCCCCAGCTCTCCAGGCGCATGATCCGCCGCCTGTTCGACCAGAGCATGCAGCTGGACCATGTGAACGAGTTGCAGACCGCGGGGGCCGATCTCCGGAATAACCTGCGCTATCTCGACAGCTTCACCAACTGGCGAATCGGCGGGCAGATCCGGCAGCAGATTCACAACCTGCCGGACGGGACTCCCCTGCGTATT